>JBJTFT010000045.1:0-9805 GCA_046093525.1 Sphingomonadales bacterium
TTTTTACTAAAACATCCTCGTCGGTGTATGGAAAACGACTGCAATCAGAAGGCCGGCTGTCGTAGATACTGCACCGATTATCGGACCCCAAAAAAGGACATGGCAGGCTCTTGGCCACATAGTCCCCCTCTTCGTCGACCCGCAGATAGGTCTCAATAAATACGCTTTCTTTCAACTTTAGTAAGCGGCTGATCCGCTTGATATCGGGCGTCTTGAACCGGGGCGAATACCCCTTACAGCAGTTGGCACATTCCAAACAATCGATTTTGTCAAAGGCTTCCTCGTGCAACTCGACTTGATGCTTCAACACCTGCTGCAGCGGCACCTTGTTCAGAAATTGACCATATAGCTTTTGGCGTTCGGCCGATTTCTTTTCCCAATTATGCAAAAGATCGTGGGGCATCCTGCAAAGAAATGAACTTAACGGCTTATCCCCAATTTACGCGGAAAGATACCTGATGTGCACCGGTGGCCGTACCTTTGCAGCCTACATTATTAACCTTGTACTGTTATGAATTTGCTCGCATTGCAATCCAATGAATTCAGCGCCCGTCACAATGGATCGGCCCAGCAAGAAAAAGAGATGCTTCAGACCGTTGGAGAATCAACACGCTCTTCGCTCATCGATAAAACAGTTCCTGCTGCCATCCGTATGGATAGAGCACTGAACGTGCCGGAGCCACTTAGCGAATATCAATACTTGCAGCATATAGCAGAGGTTGGAAAACAAAACCAGGTCTGGAAAAATTTTATCGGACAAGGCTATTATCCCTCCATTACCCCCTCTGTTATCTTGCGTACCATTTTCGAAAATCCAGGATGGTATACGCAATACACCCCCTATCAGGCCGAGATCGCACAAGGAAGGTTGGAAAGTTTGCTCAATTACCAAACGATGGTGAGCGATCTGACCGGACTTCCTATTGCCAATGCTTCGTTACTCGATGAAGCCACCGCAGCAGCAGAGGCGATGACCATGTTTTTTAACTCCCTCAATCGGCAAGACCATATCGAAAGACCTAAATTCTTTGTCGATGCTGCCTGCTTTCCACAAACCATCGATCTGCTTCGTACCCGGGCCATACCCGTACAGATCGAAATCGTGACCGGCCACTATGACCAAGCGGTTATCGACAAGACTTACTTTGGTGCCATCGTTCAATATCCCAATGAAAAAGGGTCCATCGAAAATTACAGGCACTTCATCGATCAGGTACATGCACAAGGAGCGTACGTGGTGATGGCTACCGACCTGCTGGCCCTGACCTTATTGACCCCTCCCGGAGAGTTGGGTGCCGATGTGGCCGTAGGCTCCAGCCAACGATTTGGTATTCCGTTAGGATACGGAGGACCCCATGCTGCGTTTTTTGCGGCCAAAGACGAATTCAAAAGAAGCATTCCCGGTCGAATCATTGGTATCAGCATCGATGCAAAAGGAAAAAGAGCACTGCGTATGGCCCTGCAAACGCGTGAGCAGCACATCAAACGCGAAAAGGCCACTTCGAACATTTGTACCGCCCAGGCCCTGTTAGCGAACATGGCTGCTATGTATGCCGTGTATCATGGGCCTGAGGGACTAAAACGTATTGCGCTGCGCGTGGCCGGTTTTACACACGCATTGGCCACTACCCTCACAAAGATCGGCTATACGTTAGCTGCCACTCATTATTTTGATACCCTTGTGGTCGCTACCGAAAAGACGGCTTCTATCAAAGCAAAGGCCGAAGCCAAGCAACTAAATTTCCGCTACTTTGAAAATGGATACATTGGTATTACCCTCGATGAAACTACCGATGCTGCCACCCTCCATGCCATAGCTACTTGTTTTGAAGCTACGGTCAACATGGAAAGCTCGCTCAACGAGAGCGAGTGCAGTGCTGCTATTCCCGCCGCATTACGCAGAGACAGCGCTTATCTAACACATCCTGTTTTTAATACCCATCGTAGCGAGAGCCAGATGATGCGGTACATCAAACAACTCGAGAATCGCGATCTTTCGCTCAACACGTCGATGATCTCATTGGGTAGCTGCACCATGAAGCTCAATGCCGCCACTGAAATGATGCCACTTAGCTGGCCGGAGTGGAGCAGCATTCATCCCTTCGCACCCCCAGAGCAGACAAAAGGCTACCAATACGTAATTGACCAACTCAGTAACTATCTGTGCGATATCACTGCTTTTGATGCCTGTAGTATGCAGCCCAATAGTGGGGCCCAGGGAGAATATGCAGGACTGCTCACTATTCGTGCCTTTCACGAGGCTAGTGGAGAGCCGCATCGTAACGTGATGCTGATCCCTATCTCTGCGCATGGCACCAACCCGGCGTCTGCAGTAATGGCGGGCATGAAGGTAGTTGTGGTAAAAGCACTCGACAACGGCTATATCGATATGGACGATCTCAAAGCCAAAGCGATTCAGTACAGCAACGAGTTAGCCGGTATCATGATCACCTATCCTAGCACCTACGGCGTCTACGAAGAGACCGTTAAAGAAATTACCGGCATCATTCACGAACATGGCGGACAAGTGTACATGGATGGCGCTAACATGAACGCGCAGGTAGGACTCACCGCACCCGGTCTGATCGGTGCCGATGTCTGTCACCTGAATCTACACAAGACCTTTGCCATTCCCCACGGCGGGGGTGGTCCCGGTATGGGCCCCATTTGTGTAAAGGCACATTTGGCACCCTACTTACCCGGACATACGCACCAAGGGAGTACCTCGGCCGTGTCGGCAGCACCCTATGGCTCGGCTTCTATTTTGCTGATCTCCTATGCCTACATTCGGCTGCTGGGGCCCACCGGCTTGCGCGCAGCCACCGAGTATGCAATATTGAATGCAAATTATATGCGCGCTCGCCTCGAACAGCATTACGATATTCTATACACCAACCAAAGTGGGCAATGCGCTCACGAGTTCATTGTCGACCTACGCCCTTTTAAAAAGACGGCCGAGATCGAAGCAGAAGATGTAGCCAAGCGATTGATGGATTATGGCTTTCATGCGCCCACCATGAGTTTTCCGGTAGCGGGTACCATTATGATCGAGCCCACTGAAAGTGAGGACAAGGCTGAGCTTGATCGTTTTTGCGATGCCATGATCTCTATCAGAGAAGAGATTCGCTCCATAGAAGAGGGCAAGTCAGATAAAAAGGATAATCCACTTAAAAATGCGCCCCATACGCAACAAACCGTAACGGCAGACCAGTGGCCCCACTCCTATACTCGTCAAGAGGCCGCTTATCCCCTCTATTATGTAACGCATAATAAATTCTGGCCAACGGTATCGAGGGTCAACAATACGCATGGAGACAGAAACTTAGTCTGTACTTGCGAACCTGTATCCTCCTATGCAGAAGAGGCTTGATAAGTGTTGGTAATGCTTAGCGCATTTGCTGTAAATAGCGCTGCTCTACCACAGGCCAATTGATAACTTGCCACCACGAGGTGATGTAATCGGCGCGGCGATTCTGATAACGCAGATAATAGGCATGCTCCCAAACATCCAGACCCAGAAGTGGAGTACCTTTAAGAGAAGAACTATTCATAAGCGGATTATCTTGATTGGGCGTAGATCCCAATTGCAAGAAACCTTCTTGCCCCAGCAGTAACCAAGCCCACCCACTGCCAAAGCGAGACTTCGCTACATCGGAAAACTGTTCTTTAAAGGTCGTAAAATAACCAAACTTTTTATCGATCGCTGCTGCCAACGCCCCGGCAGGCTTATTGCTTGCTACATCTTGGGGAGCCCGCAGGGTTTGCCAAAATAACTCATGGTTGTAGTGACCCCCTGCATTGTTGCGCATTTTTTCAGAATAACTACCGATCTGTGCCAGTAATGCTGTAAGCGATGTAGTCCCTTTATCTACCTTTTCTGCAACGCAGGCTTCCTGCAAATTCTTGGTATAGCCAGCGGCATGCTTCGTGTAATGGATCTCCATGGTCATGGCATCGATGACCGGTTCCAAGGCCGCATACGCATAAGGCAAGGGCTGCTGCTGATAGTTGATGTCACCCGGAGAAATTGAAAAAAAATGGTCGCTGGCTGCAGCACTCCATCCCGACAGGGCCAATAAACCGGCCGTGCTTTTGAGAAAGGTTCTTCTGTTGGTCTCCATGGTCATTGATTTATGCCTATTGTCATTTGACAATGGGCAAGATACTTCTATCTTTATGGTTGAGTAACTAACATGCGACAGTATACTATTTTAAAAATACGATCTTTTTGCTGGCTGATAAGCCTGATCTTGATCAGTTTCTCGGCCCGTTCGCAGCAGCGTGGTCGAATGGAAACAGATCGCCCCGATCAGACCGAATCGTTTTACATTACTAAGAAAGGTTACCTACAAGCAGAGATTGGCTTTAATAACGAACGATACTTGGGTTCTAGGGTGGCCGTTCATCCTACCGCTCTTTGGAAAGCCGGGTTGCATGAGAAATTCGAATTGCGTGTTATTACCGAACTCAACACGGTAAAGCCCTTGCTTATGAGTCCTTCCTTTCCGGAGAGGGCCGGCGGATTATTACCCGTTCAAGTTGGCGGCAAGCTCGCTCTATGGAAAGAGAATAAATTGTTACCCGCCACTTCCCTGATCTTTCATGCCGGTATACCTTCGTTGGGATCAAAAAACTTTCGCACCCCTCGCTGGTCTCCAAATTTCCGGTTTGTAATGCAGCACACGTTAGGCGAGCAGACAGCGCTGGGCTATAACCTGGGTGCCGAATGGAATGGAATTTCAAACCAAGCCACTTGGATCTACACGATTGCCCCGGGCATGAACATCGGAAAAAGATGGTATGGCTATGTGGAAGCATTTGGCAGTATCATTAACGGAGAAAAACCGGCACATGCCGTAGATGGCGGTATCGCCTACTATGTAAGTGATGATGTAAAACTCGATCTATCGGCTGGTCTTGGCCTCTCGGAGCAAGCCATCGATAACTATGTGGCCGTGGGACTTTCGTTTCGCTTTGCGGCTTTTACTAAACGCTAGCGCCGCTTTTTAAAAAAGCCGAGCCACGTACTCTCGAGTGATAATAACCAACTTCTCTCGGCCATACGGTCCATCGTTCCTCCTACCTGAAAACGATAACCGAGGTTTAATTTCGTTCGGCTAGAAAATATCAATTGTAGGGCTGGAGCAACATCAACATAGTATCGATTATTGTCGAGCGAGCGCTGCGTCAGTAACTCGGCATAGAGATTCAAATTGGTCTGTCGATAATCTTTGTACTCCCTGGGAAAAACCAGATATCCTCCTGAGAAACTAAACTGTAGGGTCTGAAACGTTCGGGCCGGATCGAAAAGAGCCGCATTTTTTCGGGAGTAATGCAATACTTGCGTATGAGAACCCGTAACGGAAAGCGCCAGCTTGTGCGTTAACTGTGTCGCAATAATACCGGCTTCTAATCCAGACTTGTCTCCCATCAACGACACTTCATCATGATCAAAGGGAGCAGCCGTATAAGCCCCCTCTACATAAGCGGCCAACCGAAAATGACGATGCACATCGTCGAACGACAACAACCGATAACGCGAATAAAAGCCGATCGATTCGGGCTTTACGGCATAGGTCATCATATTACCCCAGCTACCTCCTACCTTCATGGTCCAACGACCCGTTAAACCAGCTATCAGTTGCAACCCATTGCGAAAGGTAAAACGATCATACATGGCGTTTTCGCCCATCATATGGGTTCGGGAGCGAACGGTAAGCGAGCGAGCGGGCATTACCGAGGCAGGCTCGGTAAAGACATAAAGCTCTTGGGCCGATGCACCAAAAGTGGCAAGCTGCAGCAACAGCAAAAGCCTTCCTGCTTTCTTTCTCATGGCCTTTGTTTTTTATAGATCTCCTCTAATTTCTTTTCCAATTCGCCTCCATGCAGGTTTCTGGCAATGATGTTTCCTTCGGGATCGATCAGAAAAGAATTGGGCACCCCCAAGACATCCCAAGCGGTCGCCACCTTAGAGTTCCAAGCCATCGTATCAACTACCTGCGTCCACCGTAGTCCGTCTGTTCGAATGGCTCGCTGCCAGGCTTTTTTATCCTCATCCAATGAAACACTCAGCACGTCAAACCCCATGGGTTGAAAACGCTTATATAACTTTACCAGCGTTCGATTAAAAACCCTGCAAGGGGGGCACCAAGAAGCCCAAAAATCAACCAACACATAATTATTGTGAAAGCTGCGTAAGTCCACCTGCTTTCCGGCCCGATCAGGTAGCACCAAAGCAGGGGCCGGCTGTTGAAAATGAGGCTGGCCATTGACCGCTGGTGAGAGCATCAATAGCACCGTTACCACTGCGACCAAGAAAAAAGTAGGGGTTCGCAACGGAAAAAAATGCGAAATGCGCAATAACATTCTTACTGACTTTTAAGATAAAAAACCGGAGCCCCCTCAATGACAACAGGCTGCTTTCGCAAGGTAGCGCCCAACGAACTGGCGCTGATCTTGGCATAGGCCTTCTCGGTCAAAAAATGTTCGTTGAGTATCTGATAGGTTTTAGCCTCGCCCCGCTGGGCGGCCTCAAGTACTGCGTAATAACGTTCGCCATCCTTAATGGGCTTGTTGACCTCCACCGCCTCGCTTGTGGCTGCCCGAGTCAGGTACAATGCGCCAATAAAAAAACCCGCCTCTTCTACCGCATCTCGAATCTGATCGGGAGCAATAGACGCGCCTGGCTTTGCAACTATGTTAAAAGAGGACTCCTTGATCTGGGCACTTACTTTTTGCACAAAAGGCAATTTCTCGAGTGCCTGATGGATCGCTTTACTACACAATGCACAAGTGAGACCAGTGGCCTGCAATTTGGCTTCACTGAACTGAGCAAAGCCATGCTGTTGCCCCCACATCAGAAGCAACAGCATGGTAATTTTTTTTAGCATAATCAGGCTTACGATTTAGCGCAGCAACTCTTCTTACAATCTGAACCCTTTGAGCATTTGTCGCCTTTGCAGCAATCCTCTTTTTTAGAAGTGGCCGTGCACTTGCCCTCTTTGCAACAATTCTTTTCTTTTGCCTTTGTGCAAACTCCATCCTTACAGCAAGGGGGCTCTGCAACCGCCGCCGTTCTATCGTATTTGCAGCAACCATGTAATTTATCGTAAGCTGCATCGGTGGCACGAGCACCGGCATTGTCGTACCCTACTTCGGCGATCTTTTGCTGGATCTGGGTTACACTGCTGTTGCCACTATCGAAACTTACAACCAGCTCTTTGCTGTCTTCGTTCCAAGCAGCCGAGCTGGCACCGGCAGCCTTAGCGGCTTTTTCGATCTTTGACTTGCACATACCGCAGTTGCCAGATACTGAAAAACGCTCGGTAACAGTTTGTGCCATTACCAGGGTAACACTGAGCATGGCACTAATGAGTAACGAGAAAAAATATTGCTTTTTCATAAAATTGAATTAAGTGATGAGTAAAGTTAAAAAAATCTGTTGACGAATAAAACAGGTCTGTAGAAATACATCATACCTCTACAGCTAAGTTGTGCGCACGAACACACGGCAAGGTTGTGATCAGATTCTAAATACGCGATTACGCAAGAAAAGAGGAGTAGAAACAATATCCGGAGGGTGGAGCACCTGATGGCCTACAAAAACCAGTAGGCGATCTTCCTGTGCGGCCAATATCGTTTGTATAGGGAGCACATAGGCACTGGCGGGGGCAATATTAAATTGAAGGAAATGCGGGGGGCATTGGTCTTGAACCAACTTTACCAATTGTCTTTCTTGATGACAACATCCCCCACTCTCTTCTTGCTGCATGCCACAAGAATCGCATTGGTGCTCATCGGTGGCAAAAAGACTGACCGTTTGCACCTGATTCATGCAAAAATGCACGTTGAGTGTCAGGCCGCTCGACAGCGCCACCAAACCAAGCATCGATATGGACAAAAGGACGCGAGACATCCTTACAAAATTAAGCAACTTTTTAAATACGCAGGTAGCCCGTTGTTAATTAACGAATTGCCAAAAAATTCCGGCTCTCAAATGGAGTCCCTGCAGAGGATAGCCCTCGGCAAGCAGATTATTGCGGGTAAACCCAAATCCCTGAAGGTCACGGGCGGAGTTGAGGTTCTCAGCCCGAACAAAGGCCGTAAAGGGACGGATCCTGAAATTGACGTAGGCAGCGATATCAGGTAACGGATTGCTGACCACGACTCGATCTTGAAAAAAGAACTGACCCAATAAAGGTGAATAGCGATCGGCCTTGTAAGGGGGGCGATAGCGAATTTCGAGACCGGTTGCCAGTCTTAGATTCTTGAACCCAAGGTTACCCTCGTAGGCCAGCCGATGGCGCGTAAAAAAGGGCATCAGGTTAAGAGGGGCCGCTCCAATACGTTGTTGAAAATAGAACTCGGCATGCCAACGAAAATGCTTGGCAAAACGAAAGGTCTTGAGCGCTTGCAGCTGCATTACATTGAATAAAGAGGTCGCTTGCAAAGGCTTTTGAAAATCGAGCAGGTAACTAAAGTTGTTGACCAAAAAATAATCACCGCGCAGGGTAAGCCCCAACGCTCCCCAGTCGATCACCGAAAAGAACTGGGTGTAATTTTCTTTTTTTAGTGAAAGAGGCAAGGTGGTCAAAAAGAAACTGCTACGGGCGTCATAAATAAACGAAGGAGTGCGGTTGATCTGCTGCGCCCCCACTAGTACGGTTCCTTTTTTTGAGGCCAATGACCGTTGTAGCTGCACACGAACCCTGTAATCGCCGCTATGCTCTCCGGCCAAAAAGAGCTGTCCACCCAACTCGATCTCCCATTTCTTGTTACGGGTTACATTGCGATATAAGAACTGACCGATCGTGTTGAAGAACGAAAACTCTCCCTTGGCCGTTCGTCCTTGCAAGATCTGCAACTCGGCCCCTACTTTAAAATACTGCTGCAGATTCCTTGCGTCAGGAAACTGATAGACCGAAAAACTGTTCGAGAGCGTTCGCCAGGTATCACGCAGCTCCAGCGAATCGAACTGAGCGGGACGACCGGGATAAAACCTTTCGTAGTACTCGAATCGAGGCTGCTTGTCGAAGAAATTATAATCCGAGCGGTCGTATCGCAGCTGATGCTCCAGGCGCAGCCGTGGAAAGAATAATGGCACTACGGTAGAATCGGTAACGAGTGAGTCCTTCTTACCCAGATCATAGTACTGACGCCACAAGACCTGCGTTTGCCGATAGCGGTTACCTGTACTGATGGAGTTACTGAAAAAATTGGCCGTAAAGGTTGAAGCACCCCCCAACCATACCGGAATGTTAAACCTGTCGTTGTAAATAGGATCGTCAAGAATTTGGGTAGTATCAATGATGCCGCCATTCTCTTCGGACTGTACACGGTTGCCCAGAAGGTACATCCAGACGTGATAGCGAAGATTGTTGGACTGATAGCGACTGCTGAATAAATAATTGTTATGATTGCTGCGCTGGTGCTGAAAGATACCCGGCGAATTCACCAGTCGATACTGAAACATAAAATTCCAGTTGGGTTTGATATTTTGGGTATGTAACAAACTGATGAGTTGCTCCACTCTGCTACCTAACTGGTAATTGATCTCCGAGTAAGGACGGGTCGTTTGAAAAAAACGAACGTCTTCCTCGCTCCACTTGTAAAGGTCATACGCATGAAAGCCGGGATCTAGTCCGATCTGGCCAGGGACGTTAAAAAGTAGGGATCGTGAGGCACTACCCAAATTACCCAAGTGAATGGTAGTTGCTTTAATGGGAAACCGCTTGGTAAAATCAGCAACAGAGGAATCGAGCGTGAATGGCCCCCACCGGTCGAGCAACCGATAAAAGATCGTAAT
>JBJTFT010000046.1:0-2903 GCA_046093525.1 Sphingomonadales bacterium
GATAACGACGATCACTTTGCTTCTGTTGACACCGGCCAGATGTTGAATGGCACCCGATATGCCGATGGCCACGTACAGGGTGGGGGCAATGGCGACTCCGGTTTGTCCCACGTGTTCGTTATGGGGACGCCAGTGGGCATCTGCCACGGGGCGACTACACGCGGTGGCAGCTCCCATCGCCTTGGCCAGCTCTTCGATCATACCCCAGTTCTCGGGACCTTTTAGCCCTCTTCCGGCGCTTACCACCGTCTCTGCTTCGGTTAGCAGCAACTCATTATTCGACTTTTGTCGTTTGGTGATGTTGATGCGCGAGGTCGCTGCGGGCAGGGAGGCCGTTTCTACGGCAGCGGGAGCTCCGCCAGTATTTACCTTGTACGAATTAGGATTGACGCTGATCAGTTTTATGGGCGTATCTATGCGCACATGCGAAAAAGCTTTGCCCGAAAAGACAGCTCTCTTTACAGTAAACCCATCTTGGGTAGTCGGTAGACCTACGACGCCGGTTACCAGGCCCGCTTTTAATTTGGCACTTACCAGGGGAGCGATGGATTTTCCGGATAAAGAATGCGAAAAAACGATCACATTACACTGTTTGTTCGAAGCGATCGAGCAGATCAAACCAGCCAATACGCCAGGATCGTCTGCGCGCGGTTGATCGGGGTTGACCTGCACGACCTTTGTAATGCCATAGTGCCCCAGATTACCGGCTTCTTCGTTCACCGTTCCCAGTACAAGGCCCATGGCATCGACCCCCAATTGCGTGGCCAAGTCTGCACCATACGAGAGGCTTTCAAGGGCAGATTTTTTTACGATTCCTTCCGCGGTATCAATAACGATCAAAACGCTCATAGATATTTTTTTGGAGCTTGTTAATTACAATACTTTGGCTTCTTGATGTAAAAGCCGTACCAGTTCGTCTACCTGATCAGGAGCCACCAGTTTAACGCCTGCCTTGGGGGCCGGTAGCTCAAAAGCAGTGACCGTGGTCAGGGGATCCTGGGCGGTTGGCTCCACTACAGAAAGTGGTTTTGTACGCGCAGCCATAATTCCTCTCATATTAGGAATGCGTGCTTCGGCCATTCCTTTTTGGGCGCTCACAACGAGCGGAACCGCTACTTCGCATATTTCTTCGCCGCCTTCGATCTCTCGGGTAACGATCGCTTTACGGTCGGCTATCTCCAGGCGAGTGGCCAAGCTAATAAAAGGCAGATCATTGATGCCGGCGATCATTCCTCCCAGCGAAGAGCCGTTGTAATCGATGGTCTCCTTGCCGGTCAGTACCAGGTCGTAACCACCCTGGCTGATCAGTTGGGCCAATTGAAAGGCTACTTGATAACAATCGGCACCGTCCAAATTGATGCGAAATGCCTCATCGCCCCCAAGGGCCAGTGCTTTTCTGATAATAGGGTCGGCATCGGGTCCTCCTACGGTGGCCAGATGAAGTATGGTATCGGGTTTGGCTTCCTTTAATTCAATGGCTCTTACCAGCGCATACCATTCATCGTAAGGGTTGATGATCCACTGTACACCTGCCGTATCGAATTTCGTGTTATTGTCGGTGAAAGCTATTTTTGCTGTGGTATCCGGCGTTTTACTAATGCAAACCAGAATCTTCATAGGTGTTCCGTTGCATATTGTTTAGTTGTCTATGCAACTATGCAAAGATAAGCCAAGCCGGATAAAAGATGTTTTTTGGCAACTCTTTTTTGAGCTGTTTAAAATCGGTAGCCTTCATGTCAAGAATCGATAAACTGGTAGCATTTTTACAAGAGACTCCCGCGGATTCTTTTTTACAGCATGCGTTAGCTCTCGAGTATCAGAAAGTAGGAGACCTTACCAAGGCTCGTTCACTTTTCGAGAAGCTATTGGCTGAAAATCCCGCTTATGTGGGCAGTTATTACCATCTTGCCAAAATATTGGAAACCCAAGATCAGATAGAAGAGGCCGTGCGGGTATATGAGAAAGGAATGGAACAAGCTCAACTGCAAAAGGACCATCATTCTTACGCAGAGTTGCGAAGTGCGTGGGAGGAACTTACCTACTGATCTATGAGCATGCCGATTGATATACTAGCATCTCTGCAGCAGATTGCACCAGTCGGTCGGGACGATCGCTTTATTGTGGCCATAAGTGGGGGCGTAGATTCTGTAGTCTTGGCCTGTTTGTGCCAAGAGGCGGGTCTTGCCGTTACACTGGCACACTGCAATTTTCAATTGCGGGGTGCGGAGAGTGACCGTGACGAAGCCATGGTGCGACAGTTGGCAACAGGTTGGCAGCTGCCATTGCTGGTGAGCAAAGTAGATCTAGCCGCTTTTGCAGCACTTCATAAACTGTCTATACAAGAAGCCGCCCGGCAGTTTCGATACCAATGGTTCGAGGCGCTGGCTGTTGATGTTGCACCGCCGTGTTGGATCTTGACAGCGCACCAAGCCGATGACAATGCCGAGACCGTGGCCATGCATTTCTTTAGAGGAACGGGGCTTTCGGGATTAACGGGTATTCCTCCCCGAAATGGAAAAGTATTGAGGCCAATGCTGGGCGTATGGCGACACCAGATCTTGCAATTGGCCCACGATAAGGGTCTCTCTTATGTGGAGGATTCTTCGAATACAAATGAGAAGTATACTCGTAACTATTTTCGCCACACGATTATACCTGCCATCGAAAAGGTGTATCCTCAGGTTAAAGAGAATCTTACTGACTCTATTCGCCGTTTTACCGAGATAGAAACATTGTATGCTCAATGCATGACACGACTTCGAAATTCGTTGCTCACCAAAAAAGGAACCGAATACAAGGTTTCCGTACATGCGTTGCGACAGGGGAGTGGCCGTACGTTGTTGTTCGAGTTTTTTACTCCCTTCGGATTTTCTAGTGGTCAGCTCGTTGAGATTGAGAAGTTG
>JBJTFT010000047.1:0-13458 GCA_046093525.1 Sphingomonadales bacterium
CCTGACCAAGGCCCAGTTGGAATTACGATGCGAACTACAGTATGGCTACCCGCTGCGCGCTGCCGTACAAGCGGAGAATTTTACCAGTAAGGGATTCGACCTTTTCTATAAACTAGAGACCACCCTCGATGGAAAACCCACCCTGGCCGTGCTGGCCGTTACCACGATGGTCTGCTATGATTACGAAAAGAAAAAAGTAGTGGACCTGCCCCAACATGTACAACAACAACTGGCGCGTTAGTAAAGCCGATCACAAAATGCTTATGCATTCCAGATCTTCCAGCTTTCTTCGGCCTGTAGTTGCAACATCTCTTCTCCGTTCTTGATGCGAGCCCCCGCCTTTATGCCCTGTTGCAACAAAGAAGTGACCGCAGGATTGTAGACCAGGTCGTACAACAGATGACCTGCTCCCAGTGCCTGATAGGGCAGCTCCGGCAATGATTCAGTATCGGGATACGTACCCAGCGGGGTGGTATTGATGATGAGTTGATGGGCCTGCATGTCGGCAGCGGACAGTTGCGCATACGTTACCGTGGCCTTTGCCGAGAAGGCTCTACCCACCTGGGTAAAGGGGATCCCCAATTTGCGAAGAACATAGGTAACCGCCAATGAGGCCCCTCCGGTTCCCAAGACCAGTGCGGCCCTGTAGCGGGGCTCCAATAAGGGGCGAAGGGAACGTTCAAAGGCTACCCAATCGGTATTGTAACCAACACAGCGCCCCTCTTCGATACGGATACAATTACAGGCCCCTAATTCCTTAGGAATATGACTTTTGGCCAAGTACGGCAACACCGCTTCCTTGTACGGGATGGTCACGTTGAGGCCCCGCAGATCGGGTCGCTCCCGTAACAACAAGGGAAGTCGATCGATGGTCGCTAACTCGAAGAGCTCGTAACTAGCATCGGAAATAGATTCGCGTTCGAATTTTTCAGCGAAATAACGTTTCGAAAAAGAGTGCGTGAGCGGTTTTCCTATCAAACCAAAACTACGCATGGGTCAGCTCTTGGGCGAAAGGTAAAAATGGAAGGTGTCGCCGCGAAGACCTACGCGCATCGCTTCGAGTGGTATGACTTCGGTCGGAGCAATATTGCCAAGGTTGGCATTGCACCCCAGCAACTCGATAAAATATAACTGCTGCGCTTTTTGAGGAGCTTCCCATATGATTTTTTCGCCGGCGATCTGTGTCAAGATCTCTTGCACCAACCCTTCGCGCACTTCTCCGCTGCCCCGGTAAATACCCACGTTACCTGCCTCGCGGGCCTCGGCGATCACATAGCTTGATCCGGCGGCCAACTCAGCTTTCATCAACTCGATCCATTTGTAAGGAGGTATAATATGGGCGGCGTCTTTACTGCCTACTTCGCTGAGCACGGTTCCGTAACGCGTTAGCTTCTCTATATAGCCGCATTTTTCGGCATGAGGGATGGTAATGGACCCATCGCTGACCTCCATGTATGAGATGCCGTATTCTTTACAAACGCTTATGTAATCTTCGAACTGATTGCGGATCAAAAAGGCCTCGAATAAAGTACCTCCGAAATAGACGGGGATATCGTACGAACGATACAGGTCTAATTTCTCGCGAAGGTTAGGAGATACATACGAGGTGCCGAACCCTAACTTCACAATGTCTACATGGGGATAGGCCACACTCATAAAATGTTTGGCCTCGTCGGTACTAAGCCCTTTGTCCATTACCATAGTGAGCCCCGACACACGGGGTTTGGCCAGCCGGTCTGGCATTTGCGAAAGGTGATAATTCATAGTTGCAAATGTAATGCCAATTACAAAACGAAATTCACCTCTTAGCCCTTTCGCTTATAGCGGGCCAGCAGGTCGACCACCTGCGGATTTTGCAAGATGGAGGGGCGCAGCGATACGAATCTTTTAAGCAATCGGGCATCTTGGTTCAGGGCTTCTTCTAGTTGCAATAACCCTTCTTTGGATTGCCCGGCTCCGAATAAAACAGCCGCTCTATAATACAGAAACAGGGGCTTGTTCTTGGTAGCCTGCAAGGCCAGTGAGGTTTGCAGGAGCGCTTCCTCCCACCACTCGGCCTGGTAAAGACAACGGATCAACGACTCCCAGCCGGCCTTGTTGCGGGGCTTGGCGCGCACTGCCTGCATAAAATGTTGCACGGCTTCTTTGGTTCGCTCAAGTTGCATACAGCATTCGCCGGCGAGCAGCTGGTAGTCAAACTGGCTGCGATGCATGCGAATGGCACTGTCCACTTGCTTGTAGGCGGCTTCCCAACGTTGCTCATTGAAGTAGGTGCAGGCGATCTTATACAAGATCCGACTATCCTCTTGTTTGAGATGCGAAGCCTTGCGATAATTGAATCGGGCCTGCGCGGGTTGCTTTAGCTTTTCGAAGCAATAGCCGATGGCCTCGTAGATCACATCTTCGGGCTTGGCCAGTTCGTGTACCCGCTCGAGCACCTCAATGGCTTCGCGGTATTTTCTGAGTCGAATAAAGGCATCCCCCATATTACGATAGGCGTAATCGAACTTATCCTCGATGGCGACCGCATACTTGTACGCATCGATCGATTTTTCGTACAACTTTAATCCTTGGTAAGCCGCTCCCAGATTGAACCAGGCCAGCTCGCTGTACGGATGGTCATCGAGTATCTTGAGATGCAGCTTGATGCCTTCTTCGTTGCGCCCGGTAAAGTCGGTCCAAAAACAAATTTTGTACAAGGCCTCTTCGTTAATGGGATCGACCTCCAGCACTCCTTTTAAACAATCGAATACTTTTTCGAAATCCTCGTAATCGTCGTAGACATCGGCCAGCTCGAACAACAACTCTACCCTTTCCTCTCCCTCGAAATGATCCAGTGCTTCTTTTAACAGGGCGACCGCCTTTTCTTGCTGGTCGAGGGCCAGGTAGGCATCGGTGCGCAAAATATAAATGTTGATGTCGCGGCTATCGAGTAAATGGGCCTGATCGAGCACCCGCAACCCTTCGCGATAACGGCGATGGACCAATAAGATATCCGCCTTTCGGATCTGTAGTGATGAGGAATAAGGAAACCGCTCTACGGCCAGGTTGGCAGCTTCGAGGGCCTTGTCTAATTGCTCTTTTTGCTGAAAATGATCGATGATCTTCTCAAAGGCGTCCTCCTCTAAAAAGGAGTGCCCGCTTCCGGAGCGCAGCTGCTCGAACTGGTTAAGCAGCTCAGCCATTTCCTCTCTCTCTTCGCTGGGGGTATGCTCTGCCATGGCTTTTGCTTTGTTTTCAACAATTTACTGTAAAAATATCGTACAAAGAATGAGGCTTTTATCCCCATCTGTGCATTTTGACCGGGGTGGCGCCCGACGGCCCGATCTGGGCAAAAATGGCGTTAAAAATCAGTCTAAAAATTCAACTTTGTTACAAAATTGTTGTTTTGTATTTTTGTAACAGATGCGTAACCGCAGAGCACCATATAGTCTACTTTTTAGCCCCCGTGTACTGGCACTGGCTCTTCTGCTTTGTGTGGGAGCGGCTGCCTATGCCACGTTGGGAGATGGCAAAAAAAGGCAGTCTACCGCCACCCGCAAATTGCTGAGTGGACGTACCCTTGGATTCGACGGATCGCTCACACTCAGGTCGGGGTATAATTTTCGCGGTAACACCGTGCTAGCGCCACAGCAGCAACGCGTGGTCAAGTTGAATACGGATGTAACCATGCAAGTCGGAAAAAATTCCTTTACGCTGCCCCTTCGTAAAAATGTACTGGTCAACAAGCTGAAGCTTGAACTGGGCAATCGTTCGCTGCGCAATCCCTAATTACTATTGCACGTCCAACAGGCGGTATCCCGATTCGGGAATATCGAATAACATCTGTGGTACCGGAGCCATCGCGATCTGATCGATCTCGTAGCGCACCAGGCTCCCACCCAACAAGGTCTCAAAAGACAATACCAACCCAGGCACCACACCGGCGAACGGCAAAAATTCTTTGTTCAGCGGCTGTAGCTCATGGGTGTACCAAATAGAGTAAACACTCGAATCGGACAGTGTAATGAGCGCCTTCGAGCAACGATAACCTCTAATGCGAAGGGTATCGGCGCTCAGCTCCACGCGGGCATCGCGATATCTTTTGTTGGACTGCTCCCATTGCGCACGGGTAAGCCGAGATAGGTAACGCTGGTTGCCATACTCCTTTAAGAGCACCACCTGTGCGGACTTACTGATAAAAATGGTGGATTGCCTACCCACCGATGTTACGAGGTCGGTTCGGCTATTGGCGCCTTTCAGATAACAAGTACTGACGGCCTCCTCTACAACACGGCTGTCTTGCGTCAGGCTATCCGCCTCCAGCATAAGCACCTTGTATACGAGGGTTGCCTCGGAGAGTCGTCGCTGTGCCTGCAGCGTAACACCAACATGCCATACACAGCAGATCGTCAAAAGCCATTTAATGTTCATCAGCCCGCACCGATTAGATACAGTAAATTACTGCAATTATTTTCGGTCCTTTAATTTTTTTTGTTGCTCCTGCAACTCCTCGAGCTTTTGCTGCCATTTAGATTTAGCCTTGGGCTTCTTTCGGTTCTCCTGTATTTGCGCCAAGATCTTCTCGTGATCGATAATGTAGTTTTGAATCACGAACTGCATGGCCAGAGTGATCAGGTTCGATACGGTATAATACCAGGTAAGGGCCGAGGGAAGATTGTTAAAAAAGAAAAGCATGAATAACGGAAAGATATAGGGCATGTACTTCATGACAGGATTACTTTGATCGGGGCTCATGCTCATGCTGTATACAGAGATCAACAAACTGGTAAGGGTCGCCAGCAAATTGAACAGGCTCAGGTGGTCGCCAAATAGCGGAATATGAAACCCGAAACGCAAGGGAGCATCGTAGGCAGACAAGTCTTGCGCCCATAAGAAGGAGGCACCCCGCAATGCGATCTCTGAATTGAAGAAACTGAACAGCGCAAAGAAAATGGGAATCTGCAGCAGTGCAGGAATACAACCACCGAGCGGGTTGACACCGGCCTCTCGGAACAACTTCATCTGTTCCATGCTAATGGATTGTTGGTCGTCGCCGAACTTCTCTTTGAGCTTGTTGATCTCGGGACGCAAGGCTTTCATCTTGGCTCCGCTCAGATAACTTGAATAGGTAAGTGGAGAAGTGACCAACCGTATGAACAGCGTCAATAGCGCAATGGCCAATCCCAGGTTGGCCCCACTCAGGTTGCGCATAAACTCAAAGATGTGAACAATAATATACTTGTTGATGGGGCGCACAAAGGCATAGACCCCCTGCCCCAGGTTGACGATACGATCGAACCCATAGGGCATCTTCTTGAGCACCTGGTAATCGGAGGGACCATAATACAGATTCAATTCGGTCGTTGCCGCTCCGCTTTCGGGCAGTTGCAATTTGACAGCGGCGGTGCTACGCACTACCACTCCCAAAGAATCGTTTGGCAGGGTCCAAGACAGCTGACCCGAGGCAAAGGAATTTTTTGCGGCCAGGGCTGCAAAGAAAAAACGTTGACGAACCCCCAACCAAGACACCGGCTTTGTAAAGGGCACCTCTGTTCTGTTACCGATGGTAAAATAGTCGAATTCGCCGCCCTCTTCAAAACCTACTTGCGTATTCTGTTTTTCGTAAGCAATATCTTCTTCTTGCTTAAAAGCCTCGTATTGCCACTGCAGCGCCAGCATCCCTTGTGATAATAGTCGTTCCGTACCCTGCATCTCGATCGAAAAATCAATCAGGTAACTATCAGGATGGATGGTGTATACGTGCGTGAGCGAAGTAGGTGCGGTGCTGTCGGCAGCGATCAGCGATAGACGAAGGGTTTGGCTGCCATCCGAGCCGGTAGAAACCGCCGCCGGCATAAAAAACAGATCGGCCGTTTGTGCAGTACTGTTAGGTCCTGTTTTGATGGCATAACTGATCTGGTTGTAAAGCCCCTTGGCCAGCACCACCCGCGCACTGTCTTTGTGTTGCCCAAATCCCTTGAGCTGAACATCGGCCACTTGCGCTCCCCGTGTGGTGAAAGACACCTGCATCAGGTTATTGGCCAGCGTTATCACTTGTGGAGTACCCGAAACAGCATTGGCAAATTGACCGGCCGATGCCACTCTGTTAAGGCTGTCGGCTCTCAGCGTATCGGCGCGAAGGGTTGCCGCATCGACCACGGGTCGGTTGGCCTTGGCAATAGAGTCGGCCACAAATTGCTGGCGGGCCTTGGCTTTGTTATAAGCCGCCTGCTCTTCGTTCGTATAATAGAAGTATCCAAAAAAAAGAACTGCGAGAATAATAAAACCGGTAACCGAATTGCGATCAAAGTTCATGACCTAATAGTTTGGCTTGTAAAGGGCCGACAAAGATAAGGGAAGGTCCGCGGAGCGCTGGCGTAGCAAAGGGGGCCCACCGCTGACTAGCGAAGACTGCTGGCCCTTGCTGCAGCGGGTGTCAATCGATCGGCCGCATGCTGTAAGGCGGCCCTTACGAATTCCACGAATATCGGCTGTGGGTTCTCTACCGTGCTTTTTAGTTCTGGATGATACTGCACCCCGATAAAAAAAGGATGATCGGTCAGCTCGATGATCTCTACCAGTCCCGTATCGGGGTTCTTACCGCTGGCCATCATACCGGCCGCCTCGAAATCGGCGAGGTAGTTGTTATTGAACTCCCAACGATGGCGGTGTCTTTCGCTGATCTGCTCTTGACCATAAATGCGATGGGCCAGACTTTCTTTGACCAGGTGACAGGGGTAAGCGCCCAGCCGCATAGTACCTCCCTTGGCGGTTACCTTCTTTTGTTCGTCCATCAAGTCAATAACGGGGTGCGGGGTCTTTGGATCCATCTCGGTAGAGTTGGCCCCTGTCTTTCCCAGTACATGTCTGGCAAACTCAATGGCGGCCATTTGCATACCGAGACAAATACCGAAGAAAGGAAGTTTGTGCTCGCGTGCATAGCGAACAGCTGTGATCTTACCTTCTACGCCACGATGGCCGAATCCGGGAGCGACCAATAACGCATCGAGACCGGTTAACTTTTCGGCTACGTTCTCGGGCGTGATGTATTCGCTATGAACATTGTGTATCTGCACCTGGCACTCGTTGATAGCACCGGCATGTATAAAGGATTCCAAAATTGATTTGTACGCATCTTGCAACTCGATGTACTTACCTACCAACCCTATGGATACTGTTCCTTTGGGGTATTTGAGCTTATCTAAAAAAAGTTTCCATTTCGAAAGATCGGGCTCGCGGGTCGCGGTCAGATTCAATTTCTTGAGTACAATGGTATCGAGACCCTCACGCATCATCAGCACCGGCACTTCGTAGATAGTACTAGCATCGGCGGCCTCGATGACCGCCTCGGGTTTTACATTACAAAATAGCGCGATCTTTCGCTTAAGCTCCGGACTCAACGATCGCTCCGTACGACAAACGATGATGTCGGGATGCACTCCTTCTTCGCTCAACATTCTGACACTATGCTGCGTAGGTTTTGTTTTGAGCTCCTTGGCTGCTTTAAGATAGGGAATGAGCGTAAGATGCACCACCACCGTATCTTCTTCGGGCAACTCCCATTGCAACTGACGTACCGACTCGACAAAAGGCAAACTCTCGATATCACCCACCGTGCCCCCCAGCTCGGTAATGACCACATCAAATTCTACCGATTGCCCCAATAATTTCATGCGACGTTTGATCTCGTCGGTGATATGGGGAACCACTTGCACGGTCTTGCCCAAAAAAGCTCCTTCGCGTTCTTTATTGATGACGGTCTGATAGATTCTGCCGGTCGTAACGTTGTTGGCCTGAGACGTATAAATATTCAAAAAACGTTCGTAGTGCCCCAGGTCGAGATCGGTCTCGGCCCCATCCTCCGTTACATAGCACTCGCCATGCTCATACGGATTGAGCGTACCGGGATCGACATTGATGTAAGGATCGAATTTTTGAATGGTAACGCGAAGTCCTCTGGCCTGTAAAAGCTTGGCCAGCGAAGCCGCTACAATTCCTTTTCCTAACGAAGAAGTGACCCCTCCGGTCACAAAAATGAACTTAGACATGCAGCATCAATTTTATTCAGTCGAATCAACGAACCAATTGACCTGCGGGCACTTTATAGAGCCTTTAAAAAAATGCTAAGGGAAAGTACAGGAGGTCATGTAAAGGTAAGGGATTATTGGCGATGCCCCATGCGGATATTATGCACAACCCTTCAGCTTAGCCTCGATGGCTGTATCGTAACGGTGCTGCCAATCACTGACCGTGCCCCAAGACTCGCCGTCGATGCAGACTGTATTTCCCGCTACCTGGCCCAGCAAGGTGACCGGTACCGGCCCCTTGGCCACGTGCTGTAAAAATGCAGTGCGATGTTTGAGCGGCACGCTCACCACCACCCGGCTTTGCCCTTCGCCAAACCAGCAAGCATCGGCTCGTAGCGGTTTACCATCTAATGCCCTTTCGATACTCTTAACCATAAAACCTTTACCGGATACAAAACTTTTTTCGAGCAAGGTGGTCATAAGACCTCCTTCGCTCACATCATGCGCACTGGCAATGAGTTTTGCATCGATCAGCGAAGACACCAGTCGCTGTAGAGCATACTCTCCCTCTAATTCAAAATAAGGTGCGGGAGAATGGGTGACACCACAAAGACGATGCAGGTATTCGGAACATCCGAGATCGTTGGTGATGGCACCGAGCAAATAGATCTCATCTTCTTCGTCTTTGAAGCCCAACGTCATCTTGCGGTCGATCTGCTCCAGCAGACCTACCATGCCGATGGTTGGTGTAGGATGAACAGGACCCTCGGGATTCTGGTTATAAAAACTAACGTTACCGCCGGTTACAGGCGTATCGAATTTTCGGCAAGCCTCTCCCATTCCTTGAATGGCCTCGGTAAATTGATAATAAACGCCCGCATCGTAAGGATTTCCAAAATTCAAACAATTTGTAACCCCTAGCGGAGCACCTCCCGAGCAGACAATATTGCGAGCGGCCTCGCTCACGGCGATCATTGCGCCCTTGCGCGGATCGGCATATACGTAGCGACTATTGCAGTCCGTGGTCACCGCGAGACCCTTATTGGTTCCTTTGATGGCCACTACGGGGGCATCGGAGGGAGCATTGGTGTTGGTATTGGCCGTTCCCACCATGCTGTCGTATTGACGATAGATCCAACGTTTGGAAGCGATCGAGGGCAATGCGATCAGTTTTTCTGCGGTACTACGCAGATCGGCGGGCAGGGAGATCGTGGAGGGGTCGAAGGCCGCTATCTGATCAAAATAGGCCGGACGCGCATAGCTTCTATCGTATTGAGGAGCTCCTCCTCCCAATACCAACTCGTGCGCCGGTAAAGAAGCCTCCAGTTGTCCGTGCATGTAAAAATCAAGGATGCCATCTGCGGTTACTTCTCCAATAACAGAGCAAGGAAGATCCCATTTTTCAAATACCTGTTTGACCTTTTCTTCTTGTCCTTTTTGCGCCACCAGCAGCATTCGCTCCTGGCTTTCGCTCAATAACAACTCCCAGGTCTTCATATTGGGTTGTCTGGTGGGCACCTTGTCTAGATCGATGCGCATACCCACACCTCCTTTGGCGCTCATCTCGGCCGTTGAACAAATTATACCGGCCGCTCCCATGTCTTGCATCCCTACTACGGCCCCTGTATCGATTACTTCGAGGCACGCCTCCAACAATTTCTTCTCTTGAAAAGGATCACCCACCTGTACCGCAGGCAACTCCTGGGCACTTTCGGCCGTAATATCGGCAGAGGCAAATGAGGCACCGCCTATTCCATCCTTTCCGGTAGCGCTTCCTACGAACAGGACCGGATTACCCACACCCGCAGCCGTTGCAGAGATGGTCTTGCCCGCTTTTACGATGCCCACACTCATTGCATTGACCAGCGGGTTGGTCTGGTAGCTGGCATCAAAATAGATCTCACCTCCAACGGTAGGTACGCCAAAACAATTTCCGTAATGGCCAATACCATGCACGACCCCGGCCAGCAAGTGCTTGGTCTTCTCGTCGTCGAGTAGACCAAAGCGCAGCGAATTGAGCGCTGCAATGGGCCGCGCGCCCATGGTAAATATATCTCTGTGTATTCCTCCCACACCGGTAGCCGCTCCCTGAAAGGGCTCAATGGCAGAAGGATGATTATGCGATTCGATTTTAAAAACCACCCCCAAGCCATCGCCGATATCCATCAAGCCTGCATTCTCCTCTCCGGCTTTGACTAACATGCGACCCCCCTCTCGTGGCAAGGTCTTTAACCACTTGATAGAATTCTTGTAACTACAATGCTCGCTCCACATTCCCGAAAAAGCACACAATTCGTTGAAATTGGGCGTACGGCCTAATTTCTGGCAGATCAAATCGAATTCTTCGGCCGTCAGGCGAAGCTGTTGGGCAGTAGAAACAGTGATGTTCATGGGGTTAGTGTCAATTGGTGCACAAAACTACACGATACAAGCCGGCGAACGTGCAAAAGTTGTTCGCTTTCACTACACATTAATATTTTTAATAATGTTAAATATTTTCTTTATTATTCATAAAAAAATGTCGTTATGCTCAAGAAAGTAACATTTTTTTCACCGAAAATGACTAAAAATTTTGTTTCTTGGATATTTTCTGTTGCTTTGCTCAAAATTTGTAACCATGTCTCTCCGTTTTGACGCCATCAGCCAATTGACCGAAAAAAGCAACGTACAAGTAGTGGGCCCCAACAAGACCACTACCTTCTTTGCATCGAACGTTTTTACCATGAAGACCGCCCGCGAGTTTCTTAGCGACGAGGCCTTTAAAAGTTTAAGAGCCTCTGTTAAGGCAGGTCACAAGATCGATCGCGAAATGGCCAACCAGATCGCCAATGGTATGCGGGCCTGGGCCGAAACGAAAGGAGTAACGCACTACACGCACTGGTTTCAGCCACTGACAGGAACCACCGCAGAGAAACATGATTCATTCTTTACCCTGAAAAGCGATGGAACCGCTATTGAGGAGTTCGACGGCGCTGCCCTTATTCAGCAAGAACCCGATGCCTCTTCTTTTCCCAGCGGAGGACTTCGTGCTACATTCGAAGCACGTGGCTACACAGCTTGGGATCCTTCTTCTCCTCCCTTTGTGATTGAGATAGGAAATGGAAAAACGCTTTGCATACCTACCATCTTTGTGTCCTATACCGGTGAATCGCTCGACTATAAAGCTCCCTTGCTCAAAGCAACAGAGGCGCTGAGTAAAGCGGCCACTGACGTGTGCAACTTCTTTGATAAGAATGTGAGCAAGGTGACCGTTACGCTGGGGTGGGAACAAGAATACTTTGTGATGGACGAAGCCTTGTTCAATGCACGTCCCGACCTGTTGATGACCGGCCGTACGGTTTTCGGTCACTCCTCTGCTAAAAATCAGCAGCTCGAAGACCACTATTTTGGTTCGATCCCCGAGCGTGTGTATGCGTACATGCGCGATTTTGAGAACGAATCATACAAATTAGGCATTCCCCTTCGCACACGTCATAACGAAGTGGCGCCCGCACAATTCGAATGCGCGCCCATCTTCGAAGAAGTGAGCGTGGCCGTAGACCACAATTCACTTTTGATGGACGTGATGGAGCGAGTGGCGCGTCGTCATCACCTGCGCGTGCTGTTGCACGAAAAACCCTTTGCCGGCATCAATGGCAGTGGCAAGCACAATAACTGGAGCATGGCCACCGATACCGGCGTCAATTTGCTGGCACCCGGTAAAACGCCCAAGACCAATTTGATGTTCCTGACCTTTTTTGTCAATACGATCAAAGCCGTACACGATTATGCAGACGTATTGCGGGCCTCGATCGCTTCGGCACCCAACGATCATCGCCTTGGTGCCAACGAGGCTCCGCCTGCTATCATCTCCGTATTTACCGGGCAATATCTAAGCAAGGTGCTCAACGATGTCAAAGAGAGAGTATCGGCCGGTATGGACGAGACCGATGAAAGCTTACTGAAGATCGATATTCACAAGAGCATTCCCGAATTGTTGATGGATAACACCGATCGTAACCGCACCTCCCCTTTTGCCTTTACCGGAAACAAATTCGAGTTTCGTGCGGTAGGATCCTCTGCCAATTGCGCCAATCCCATGACGGTGCTTAACACCATCATGGCACAGACCTTGCGCGACTTTAAGAAAGAAGTGGATGCACTGATCGAAAAAGGAGAAAAGAAAGAGATCGCCATCATGCAAGTGATCCGCGATTACATCATCAAGAGCGAAAAAGTTTTATTCGAAGGTGATGGCTATAGTGAGGCTTGGGAAAAAGAAGCGGCCAAACGCGGTCTTCCCAATGTTAAGACCACCCCACTGGCACTCGATGCCATGGTAACCGATAAGGCCAAGCGTCTTTTTCAGGATAATGGCATCTACTCGCACCAAGAGCTGGAAGCCCGCCACGAGATCGAGCTGGAGAAGTACATCAAAAAAGTACAGATCGAAAGCCGCATGATGGGAGAATTGGCCCCAGCCATGTGCTACCCGCCGCCATTCGCTACCAAAATTTGTTAGCCTCTAACATTCGTGGACTAAAGGAGGCCGGTATAAAGGATTCAGGGTTTGCCAACCAATTTCAGATACTCAACGAGATCTCTACCCATATCAATAAGGCCAGCGATCTGGTCGAAAAGATGATCGAGGCTCGCAAAAGCTGCAACAAATTATCCAATACACGCGAGAAGGCTATTGCCTATCAGCAAAAGGTCAAGGATACTTTCTTCGATGAGATCCGCTACCACGTAGACAAATTGGAGTTGTTGGTCGACGACAAGGAATGGTACCTGCCTAAATACAGAGAGATGCTGTTCTTACGCTAAGCGCGTAACGAAAGTCTTACTTGATTGCAATGCAATAGGCATCACGGACAATTGGCCTTGATGACCCTTAGTACATTTTTGCCGAGTATCTTCTTTATATCTGCATTGGAATAACCACGGCGAAGCAACTCTGCCGTCAGATTAGGATAACTACTGACATCCTCGAGGCCACGAGGCACGAACCCGATGCCATCAAAATCGGCGCCAATACCCACGTGATCGATACCGATCAACCGGACAACATGATCGATATGGTCGGCCACCTCGGCAATGCCGGGACGCGCGTTATCGAGCGCTGCTGCCATGGCCGCTTGCCATTGCAGGCGAGCCTTAGCCGTATCGGATGGGGTCCACTGTGCTAACACAGAGTCCTTTCCAGGCCCGTTCCAATAGCGTTGTTGAGCCACAAATTCTTTGCTGATAAAGGCCGGATAAAAATTTATACAAATAACTCCGCCATTTTTTTTGAGGGCCAGCAATTGTTCATCCTTTGCATTACGGAAAACAGGGCAAATACTCCATACCGAGCTATGCGTAAGCAACACCGCTATTGTGGTCCCGGCCAAGGCATCGTAAAAGGTTTGCTCCCCCACCTGCGAAAGATCGACGATAACGCCCGACTGGTTTACTCGGCGTACCACGG
>JBJTFT010000048.1:0-6931 GCA_046093525.1 Sphingomonadales bacterium
CTGTCCGTTAGCGGCTAATTGGCCGTTACGGGCATTGATCTGACGACGGAAATAATAGCGAGTACGAGGATCAACAAATCCTTTCTCGGTAGTCATTTCCCAAGCCAGGTAGTTAGAGATATAGATACCTACACCACCGGCAGCACGATAACAGCTATTGTACTTGGGGTGACGGGCATTGGGGTTCTCTAACTGGGTACCAAAGCGGAAAACAAAATCTTCGGGCTCAGTATCGATAATGTTACCGGTAGCCAACACAGCAGCCATCTTGGTAGCAGCCGTAGCATCTACCAGACGAGTGGTCATATAGGCCTTCAACTTAAGCGAGTTGGCCAGTGTAATCCAGCGGGCTTTGTTACCACCATAATAAAGGTCATTGGTGGGGTTAGAAGCCTGTGTCTTGTTCAGGTTAAGAATAGCTGAGTCGAGCAGGTCGATACAATTTTTATAGATATCGGCACCCTTATCGATCTTAGGATTGATAACAGATTGGGTAGGGTTAGCGGCTTCGAACCAGGGCACATCGCCAAAGTAGTCGACTAGCGCCATACCGGTGTAGGCCTTCAACAATTGACCTGCACCAACGTGGTACCATCTGTTTTGAGAACGAGCAATTGGCTCCATGGCATTGATCTGGGTCAACACCGAGCGATAGCCCGTGCTCCATACGCCATTGAAGGTCTCGGGACGAAACGCATTGAGGTAGGTACTACCACCTTGGTTCCACAGACGAGTTACCTCCATGCCGCGATCGGACAAAGAGTTATAGAAATCAGCAAAGCTGAGCTGAACCGCATTGAAGTAGAGGTCCACGTCTGCTTTGTCGAGGGTGGGCGTGTTGGGATTCACCAACAGGTCATCCAGCCTTTTTTTACACGATGCAGTAACCAGTAAAACCGTAACTGCAGCAAATATGATTATTCTTTTCATAGCTATTGTTTTAGAAGGTTACGCGAAGGCTTACACCCAATCTTTTTGAAGAAGGAGCCGTCATCAGTTCGAACCCACGGGCAAAACTGTTTACACCCAGCGTAGAAGTCTCAGGATCGAAGTTGGTATACTTAGGGAAGCTGGGGGCATTGTACCACAGGTTCTGACCACTTACGGTCAGCGAAGCGGCACCAAATGGCGTCTTATTCAACAAAGAAGCAGGAATAGAATAAGAGAGTGAAAGTTCACGAAGACGGATCACAGTAGCATCCCATACACCGAACTCATCGGCAGATACCAGACGGTTGTTAAAGAACACGTCCGATACAGAGATCTGTACGTTGTTAGGCTCACCTTGCTGATTAACACCGGGGATCACCCACATTTGCTGACGATCGATCTCGGTGTCTTTAGATACACCACGAGACAAGAGGATCAGCGGCGTCATGGCAAAGATGTCACCACCACGAGAGTAGTCTACCTGGGCACGAAGGCTAAAGCCTTTGTAAGAGAGGTTCGTGATACCACTCAATTGGAAGTCGGGGTTCACATCTCCAATTACACCGAGGGTGGGGTCAACAATATAGTTACCATCAGGACCTACAACAGGCAGGTTTCCTTTATTGGGATCACGAGACACTTTAGATCCGTATAACAAACCGAGGGGCTTGTTGGGGAAGGCGAATACACCGAGGTCGCTATAACCGGCCAGGCCGATCTGCTGAATCTCAGCAGGAAAATCGTAAGCGCGGTTGCGGTTAAGGGTAAAGTTGGTATTTACATCCCATACCAGATCTTTCTTGCGCAGTACTGTTACACCCAGTCCTAACTCAATGCCCTTGTTCTCTACGGTAGCGGCATTGATACTTTGTACAGTATATCCAGAAGCAGGATCGAGGTCCTTATCGAGGATCTGGTTGGGATTAACACGGCGATATAGAGTAAGATCCACGTTAACGCGGTTGTTGATCAAGCGTCCTTCGATACCCACCTCGAGTTCTTTAGACAACTCAGGGAGAAGGGTTGGATTAGGACGACGACCACCAAGGGTGTTAGAGTTAACCACGGTTCCCTGCTGGGTAACAAAGCGGTTAGCTTGTATACCGAGTACAGCGCGTGTTTGGTAAGCATCTCCGAAAGAGGCGCTGGTAGAATAACCGGCACGAACCTTAAGATAGTTTACCACTTTGCTGCCGCGTAAGGCATCGATAGCTTGAGTAGGGATGAACGAAGCTGTTACGTTGGGGTACAGCTTACTTCTGTTCTCAGACTCGAACTTAGAAGACCAGTCATTTCTGGCACCCACATTCAAGAACAGATAATCTTTGTATCCCACAGAGGCGAATCCGAAGGCACCCAGCAGCATTTGCTCCACAATGTAGTCGAGGTCGCTACCCGAGTCGCCAACTTTGTTTTGTACAATAAAGTTCGAGTGGTCAAAGAGGTTAAATACCAGCTGCTGAGAGCTGAACTGACCGAATTGCTTGTAGTTATTGATGTAAGCATTGGCACCTGCCTCGAGGTTCAACGTCCAATCATCATTTAAACGACGATTGTAGCTGGCCAGCATAGAGTGGTCCCAAATGGCACGATTCACAGAAGTAGTGCGGTAGAATCCAAGCGGAAACTCGGCAGAACCCTTGTTGTGTTCGTGAATGTGTTGCTCGGCATAGTTATCGAAACCTACTTTATAAGTAAGGTTAAAATTCTTAGCCAGGTCGTAACGCAATTGAATATTACCGTAAGCACGGTTAGTTATTTGCTTTACGCGAGAATTCTCGATGGTCCAACGAGGGTTGGTAATATCATTACCGGCACGATAGTATACAGAAGAACCATCGGAAGGGTTTTGATAGGGCCAGTTCATCAGGTCTACCGATGTAGGGGTGTAGATAAGGTCTCCGAATACGGATACACCGTTATCGGAACCACTACCGGTACTACTGGCCGTAGGAGGCGTTTTAAAGTCGGTGGTTACAAAGTTGATAGAAGAGGTCAGCGTAAAGTTGTTGGTCAACTTAGCCGTACCACCCACACCAAATGTATTTCTCACTACATCGTTACCGGGAGTAAATCCTTTATCGTTAAGAGTAGAGAAGTTAGCATTGAAGGCAGCACCGGGACCACCCCCATTGATGTTGATACCCGTGTTGCTGATAATACCGGTTCTGAAGAAGTTCTTTACAGAAGGGTAGAATTTGAAATCATATTTAGCTCCCACCAAGTTGGGGAAAGCTCCGCGCAACGCAGGTCTGTCGTAAGGGTGAGGCAGCTGCATGGGAGGATCAGTAAAAGCGATCGAAGCCCAGTTACTAAAGAAGTTTCCGATCGCGTTGTTAAATCCGTTACCATATTTAGTGGTGTACTCTGGTAAATTGGCTACTTCGTTGGTAAATACAGATTGGTTAACCGTGATCTCGGTTTTCTTACGACCGGTTCTCTGTACACCGCCGTTCTTGGTAGTGATCAGTACCACCCCGTTACGGCCCAAAGAACCATACTGGGTTGTTGCACTCAATCCTTTCAATACGTTGATGCTTTCGATATTGTTGGGGTCGATATCAAAGAAGCGGCTTCCGGTTTGGTTACCGTATAAGAAGCTTCCTTGTGAGTTGGTAGATCCATCGAAAGGAACACCATCTACAACGAACAGCGGCTGTGAATTACCACTGATGGTAGACACACCACGAATGGTGATGTTGGTTCCCGATCCGGAGATACCACTACTGTTAAGAATGTTTACGCCGGGGGCCTTACCCTGTAACAAACGCATGGGGTCGCCTTCGGGGCGAAGCTCCAACTGCTTTTTGTCGACAGTGGCTACCGAATAACCAAGCGCTTTTTTCTCACGCTTGATACCCAGTGAGGTTACGACTACTTCAGAGATGGTCTCGGCAGAAGCGGCCATAGTTACCTTGGCAGCATTACCGGCCGTTAATTCTTGTGCGGCATAGCCTACACTAGAAAAGACCAGCACGGTACCGGCATTTGGAACAGACAGGGAGTAATTACCCTGTGCGTCCGTTGAGGTACCATTCTTCCGATTGTTTTTCTGTACAATGGAGACACCCGAAACAGGTGCTCCCTTTTCATCTGTAACCTTACCGGTAACAACTTGTTGTGCAGACAACAAGCCCCCCATAAAAAGGCAGATGAAAAGCAACGATAGATTCTTGCTCATTGTAAATTGGTTAAAGTTGATGTGATTTCAGAAAATAAATATAGGGCAGAAATTTTAAATTTCGTTAACATTATAATAAAAAAAAATTTAACTAATTGACTTTTAATTATTTATGAGTTATAATAGTTTTTTAGTAGCTGTTAATATGAAAAAACTGTTAGATATCAAGGCTGCCCGAAATATACCTTCGCTAAAATGTTAAGACAATGTCAATACCCGCTCCGCTGCACTGGCAACTGAAAGAAGGCAAATTCGTCAGGCTATTTAGGTTCGATAGCTATGCCAAGGCCATTGAATTCGTAAATGTGGTGGCGGCCATTGCCGACGAAATGGACCACCATCCCGATATGCTGGTGGGCTATAACACGGTGGAGTGCACTATATGGAGTCATAGTGCGGGAGGGGTAACCGCACAATGCATGGAGTTCTGCGAGCTGGTCAACGCAATTGCGTAAGCACCTCTGCCAAACGATCCAGGTCTTTTTGATCGTTGAACGCTTGTATGGAATAGCGAATAAATACCCGGTCGCCTTGTCGCATAACGGGTATCTCTATTTTGAATTCATCAAAAAGTCTTGCTTTTAATTTGTCGGGCTCGGTAGTTCGAATGGGAATGCTGAATAGTTGTCGCACAAAAAAATCATCCAACGGCAAGAGCGGTTCCGTCTCTAACAGATTACAGAATCGCAGGGCATTGCTCAACACCAGTTGCCGGCAATGGGCAGAGACCTCTTCCCAGTTATGCTCCTTCATAAAGTCGATAGCGGCCGGAATACAACAAAAGGCCGAGAGGTCGCGCGTACCCTGCTGCTGGTGGTAATCCAAGAATAACGAGTGAGAAGGTTTATCGGCCTTATAGCCCCAGCTAATGACCAAGGGATCGAATAAATGTTGATGTTCTCTTCGTACATAGAGAAAACTGCTCCCCTTGGGCGTCATCATCCATTTATGACAAGCCCCGGTATAAATGTCAGCATCGAGCGTCCGTAAGCTAATGGGTACCTGCGCCGGACCATGGGCTCCGTCTACGAATGTCATAATACCAAGTTGTTTGGCTGCGGCTACGACTTTTTCTACCGGAAAACGAATAGCGGTAGAGCTGGTAATGTGACTGAGAAAAATAAGCTTGGTTCTTTTGGTGACCCCGGCCATCAATTGCGCTACAAAGCCTTCTTGACTTTGAATGGGTAAGCGTATGGGCTGCCTTACATAACGAGCTCCCGCCTTATCGCAATAATATTGCCAGGTGCGATCGCAGGCACCATACTCTAAATCTGTAGTCAATACTTCGTCTCCGGCTTTTAGTGCAAAGCTCTTGGCAATGATATTAACGGCATACGAAGGATTGGTCACGAATACCAGATCGTCAGCATCGGCATCCAGGTATTCACCCAAGGCCTTTCGGGCACTGGCCACATACTGCCACCCCGTGTTGGTCATAAACTGCACCGGCCCCTGCTCTAACTCCAATTGAAATTGTTGATACCGCTCAAACACCGGACGAGGACAAGCCCCGAACGAACCGAAATTGAGAAAGGTAATATCGGGGCGAAGTAAGAACTGCTCTTTGTATAAAGGGAGAGGCATGAATTACTATTTTCTCAGTTACAGAGGTTGGTTGCCGAAAGAGTGGTGGTCTTTTCAAAGGCATCATCGTATTCTACCCGCAGCGTCTTCATCCAGCGATCCCAAAATAAAAAATAAAGCCCGTAGTTGCCTTTAAAATATTTATGGTGTTGATTATGGCTGACCGAGGTATTGATCCAGCGACCAATAAAATGGGTGTTAAATCCCTTAGGGTATAACTCCCAGCCCAAATGGCCGTACACATTATAGATGATCGACAAAAGAAAAAAAAGAACGATGTGCGTGGTGTGCACCGGAATAGTAAAAAGAAAAACAGCGAATATACCTACCTCAACGATCGCTTCGAGCGGATGAAACGCATAGGCCGCCCAAGGGGACGGGTTGGTAGACTGGTGATGTACCAAATGAAAATACCGAAACAAGCGAGGATGGTGCATAAGCCGATGTGTCCAATAAAAATACGTGTCATGCATCAGAAACATGATAGGAAAGATCCCGACGTAGTACCACCAGCCTCGTTCTGCGATCGTATTGTACAACGTGGTGTACGGCCGAGCGGTTGGGTTAAAGATGAGCAGCAGGGTAATCAAGCCAAAGATCAGAATAGTGCCAACCGAGTACAAGATTTCTCGACGATAATCGCTGATCGCAGGAAAAGCTCGTTGAATTTTTTTAGGGGCGATTCGAGTTCGTAACAGCACATAAAAAAGCAAAAAGGCCAACCCGGCAATTATAAAGTACCGACTGCCCACGCGTTCGAGTACTTGCAGATATCGTTCGAGCCATTGATTCATAGCTGCAAAACTATAGCAATTTAATCATCGATCCGGTTGTCTTTGCCGTCAATGAACAAAGCGCCGATCACAAAACAAACTGCGGCTACGACCATGGGGTACCAAAGACCTTCGAGATAAGGTTTATCGTAAGAAAGAGGTAGGCCGGCTTGAGAGGCTACTTCGTTGGCAAGAGCGGCCCGGCTCGTCAAATACGTAGCCACGAGCGGAAGCATACCCCCAAAAATGCCGTTACCGACATGATAAGGTAGCGACATAGACGTGTAGCGAATCCTGGTAGGAAATAGCTCGACCAAGAAAGCCGCGATGGGACCATATACCATGGTGACCAGCACCACTTGAATAAAGACCAATCCCACCAGTTGCCAAAATCCGTTCGTAGAAAGTAAAATAGTTTGAACGGTTCCCTTTACTGCTACCACGGTGTGTTCCCCCGAGG
>JBJTFT010000049.1:0-3338 GCA_046093525.1 Sphingomonadales bacterium
CCCCTATCCCCCCCATATTGACAGGCATACCCCCTCGGGTAGGCAGCGGTTGCGCCCGGGGATCTTGCGCCCAAACTTGCACAGCTGATGAGCAAAGCAATAAGAGCAGATATGTTCTGAGGAATAACAAAACGTCGGGCAGTGTTTTGGAGGTGCCACAAATTTAACGGCTACAAACGAAAGGTAACGTTAAAACAAGCTGGCTCGCAAGGTGCTGTCTTGCCATAAAGCCTCGAGCGTGGTCCATTTACGGCCTACTTTTATCTGCCTCGATACCAGCCGCAGCCCGTGACTATAGTCGGCATACCACCAAACATGTCCTTGATAAAAGGGTTGAATGGGTACCGCATCGAGCTTGTGCCATCCGTAGATCCCTACCCGATCGGACCTTACGGAGTCCCCTTTTGCATTCACAAAAACGATATCCTTTTTTATACCGGCGATCAATCCTTGTTGTCCCTTTCGCTGCCCCTCTATCATCAAATGGTGATGCCACATAACAGGGGTGCTGTCCCGAAAAGCATACAGCGGAACCGGTGCCAGCTTAACATTGGCCTGTTGGTAAATACGATCGACCAGCCGCGGCGTGGGGGCAAAACAATCGAGTATCGACAGGGCTTCGGCTGCCCCTTTTGCCGTAAGACTTACTCGGGCCCAGTCGTTGTCATTACCAATGCTCAGGTAATCGGGAGCAACAAAAAAAGTTACGGTCTTTGATCGATGCCCCGCGGCTATTTTAACCCGCACAGGAACCAACCGTCGAAGATAAGAGGGCACATTTCCGGTTCGTACCTCTTGCAAGATGAACGAATCGCGTGCCGACCAATTCATGGCAGCGGCCCTTTGATAAAAAGCTGCGCCCCCGACAGCGGCAGCACTATTGGGTAACGACAGCGTGCGCGTCGGCCGACAGGCCCCCATTCCCAGCAAACTACAACAAAGTAACAGGCGGATCATAGCCGAAAATAGGGTCTTGTCATCAAATTTCACAACAAGCGATTTGCCTTATCTTTGCGAAAATTTTCTCCAATGAATCTGCACGAATACCAAGCAAAGGAATTACTAAAAAAATATAATGTCCCCGTTCAAGAGGGCGTTGCCTGCGCTACGGTGGCCGATGCCCAAGCCGCCTACGATAAGATCAAGGCCAGTTCCGGTAGCCCCTTTGCGGTAGTAAAAGCACAGATACATGCCGGAGGAAGAGGAAAAGGTACCGTCAAAGAAACCGGTATCAATGGCGTAAAAGTGGGCAGGTCCGAAGCAGATATCACCGGCTATGCGGAAAAGATTTTGGGCGGCACCCTTGTAACATTGCAAACCGGACCCGCCGGAAAAACCGTCAACAAAGTTTTGGTAGCACAAGACATGTACTATGATGGCCCCTCGGAGCGAAAGGAATTTTATCTGTCGATACTCCTTGACAGGAGCAAAGGACAAAACGTGATCATGTACAGCACCGAAGGCGGCATGAATATCGAAGAGGTTGCCCATAACACCCCCGAGAAGATCTTTAAGGAGTGGGTACATCCCGGTGGCGGACTACAAGGTTTTCAGGCCAGAAAGATCGCCTTTAACCTCGGGCTGAGCGGAGAGGCGTTCAAGAACGCTGTCAAGTTCGTGACCAATTTGTATAACGCCTATGTTGGTCTCGATTGCTCCATGCTCGAGATCAATCCGCTGTTCAAGGCAGCCGACGACAAGATATTGGCCGTGGATTGTAAGATGAATCTGGATGACAATGCCCTTACCCGTCACCCCGATCTGGCCGCCTTGCGCGATGTAACCGAAGAAGACCCAACAGAGGTTGAAGCAGGAGAATACAATTTGAATTTTGTAAAACTAGATGGCAATGTGGGCTGTATGGTCAATGGAGCAGGACTAGCCATGGCTACGATGGATATGATCAAGTTGAGCGGTGGAGAGCCCGCGAACTTTTTGGATGTAGGTGGAACCGCCAATGCGCAAACCGTAGAGGCCGGTTTTAAGATCATCTTAAAAGACCCTGCCGTAAAAGCGATCCTCATCAATATTTTTGGAGGTATCGTTCGCTGTGACCGCGTGGCACAAGGCGTGATCGACGCGTACAAGAATTTGGGCAACATCCATATCCCCATCATTGTACGTCTGCAAGGCACCAATGCTACCGAAGCCAAAAAACTGATTGACGAAAGTGGACTTAAGGTTCAGTCGGCCATATTACTGAGCGAAGCCGCCGACCTGGTCAAAAAAGCGGTAGCCTAAGCAAGATCTTCTGCCAAGCCGGTTTCCGCATCAAGAGGATCGATTCGACCACAAAAGGCTATGCGGATTCCTTGGTGGACAAACTTTCCACCTCGTAGATCGGAGAAAAAAGATAGATGGCTCCGCTACTGGCGTCAAGACATTTGTATCGTTTGCGCAGCTTTTCTCCTTTAATAAATACTCGTCCGTCGGAAATACGAAACGAGTCTCCCTGTTGTAATTGCTCGAGCAAACAATTTCCTGGCTTCGAAGCATCGTACTTTTTTAGCACGCGCATCAGCGACTCTTCGGCACAACTGCTAGCCGCTGGATTCTTTAACGATCGCTGCAGCTCTACTTGTAACTCCTCGGGCAAAGGCACCTGCGCGAGCAACTCGGTGAGTAGCTGTCCATAACATCGTTTCCATTCCGCACCATGAGCGGCCACGCGCGGGCCAAATTGCTCAAATGTTATCAAATGCGCTAACTCGTGCAGCAGGGTGATCAAAAAAGCAAAGGGATTCAAATTTCCATTGACGCTGATGCGATGGGCACGACCCGGAACGGGATGGCGATAATCGCCCAGTAAGGTATGGCGCTTACGCGTGATGGTCAGATGCACGCGATGATGTTCGATATAATGTAGCACCAATCGCTCTGCACCGGCCGGCAAATAGCGAGAGAGATAATTGACCGGCACCTCTTTTTTAGGCATGATCCGATTTCTTAAGAAACCGCAGCAGGGCCTTTATCTCTACGGCAGTATAAACGACATACAAAAGGGCGGAAGTCAAAAGCGCGGGCACGCTCACTTCTTTTCGCATCGAAAAAATATAAACCAAGGCCGCGACCGCCAACACAAAAAACTTGATCATAAAGCCACTCATAATGGCCCGAACAGATACGTGCAAATTAGGATCGGTAAAACTTTTACGCGTACGTCTAAATAAAAAAAGGGTCAACCCGTATAGCAATAGATTAGCCGTGGCCACTACCCTTATCGCAGTGGGGGCAAGCCAAGCATATTGTACGGCCGACAATAAAAGCATCGATGCGCCCAGACAAATAAAAGCAAAGCTGCGATCGGCTTTATTTTTTTTCATAGTTATGATTTGTTC
>JBJTFT010000050.1:0-6340 GCA_046093525.1 Sphingomonadales bacterium
ATTATGCGTTGAAGTCATAGGCCCATTTTAGCCATAGGGCACCCCAGGTAAATCCTCCGCCAAAAGCAGACAGAATGATGTTGTCTCCTTTTTTGAGTTTCGATTCCCATTCCCACAAACATAAGGGAATGGTAGCAGCCGTGGTATTGCCATACCGATCGATATTGATCATTACTTTATCGGTAGTCAGTCCCATGCGGTTGGCCGTGGCATCGATGATGCGAAGGTTCGCTTGATGCGGTACCAACCAAGCGATGTCGTTGCCGGTCAACTTATTTCTCTCCATCAATTCGGCACTCACATCTGCCATTCCTTTGACGGCAAACTTAAATACGGCTTGTCCTTCTTGATAGGCATAGTGTTCTCGGTTGGCTACCGTCTCTGTACTGGCCGGCCGAAGCGATCCCCCTGCTTTCATGTGCAGGTAACTGGCTCCGTTTCCATCGGTGCGCAGGATGCTATCCTTGATGCCATATCCGTTTGTATCAGGTTCGAGTAACACAGCGCCGGCCCCGTCACCAAAGATGATGCAGGTAGCTCTGTCTTGATAATCGACGATAGCGCTCATTTTATCGGCTCCGCATACGACCACTTTTTTATAGCGACCGCTCTCGATAAGAGCGGCTCCTTGCGCGAGCGCAAATAAAAAACCGGAGCAAGCAGCGGCCAGATCGAATCCCCAGGCTTGGGTGGCACCGATCTTGGCGCAGACCAGATTGGCGGTAGATGGAAAAACCATATCGGGAGTAACGGTACCCACGATCAGGCATTCGATCTCTTCGGGGCCGATGCCTCTTTTTTTACAGAGCTCAAGTACGGCTGGTACCACCATGTCTGAAGTGGCTTTGCCCTCTTCTTTTTGTATTCTTCTTTCAGAGATACCGGTGCGGGTTCGAATCCACTCATCGTTGGTATCGACCATTTTTTCGAGGTCGAAATTCGTGAGCTTATCTTCGGGTACATACCCGCCCACTGCCGTAATGGCTGCTTGAATCTTACTGTGCATGCTAATGGGTTGAAAAATTGCACAAAGTTAAGGTAAAGCAGGGCTGGCTTCTTACCTTGCAGTATGATCAGTTTCTTGAAAGGGAAGTTCATTCAAAAGACACCGGCACAGGTTTGGATAGAGGTTGGAGGGGTAGGCTATGAAGTCAACATAAGCTTAAATACTTATTCGAAAATTGAGCCACTCTCGGAGGGAATGCTGTACACCCATTTGCTGATCAGAGAGGATGCTCATTTGCTTTTTGGATTCTTTGATCTTTCAGAAAGGGATATATTTCAGCAACTTATAAGCGTTTCGGGGATCGGGGCCAGTACCGCCAGGGTCATGCTCTCTTACATGAAACCCGAAGAATTGGCCGGGGCAATTTTGAGGGGTGATACCCGCTCGTTAGAAGCCATAAAGGGGATCGGTAAAAAAACAGCAGAGCGGATGGTCTTGGAGCTCAAGGACAAGCTGGCCAAGCATCCCCTCGAAGCAAATAATTCTGCTCTGATAAACAATACTTTGCACCAAGATTCGTTAAATGCTCTGATGGCCTTGGGCATCGCCAGACAAGCGGCTTCGCAGGCCCTTGAAAAGGTGCTCAAAAACCACCCGGACCTGGGAGCTGAGGAGTTGATCAAGTTAACGCTTCGTTCACTGTAGTCCGTTCCAAAACTAACTACCAGAGCAGATTGATTCGTTTCGCCGCAAATATTGTTGGGCCCGTTTTTGTATGGATCGCTACGTGGGTGTTTTCTCTTTCTGCCGGAGCGGAGACACTGCGGGCCGACACACTCCGTTTTCCCCTTTACGATCGCTACGCTAATCCTTATTTGCAACGTCGATCGTTTGGATTCGACCTGCGCGATACATCGGTCGTAAGAAGAAGAGTCGAATACGATCCTATTACCAGACGCTATTACAGCACCGAGATGATCGGTAACCAGAACTACCGAACACCGGCCTCTTTTTCTCTGGAGGAGTTTTTACGGTTAAAAGGTCGCGAGGACGAAGTGGAATATTTTAGAAAGAGGGCATCGATGCTCAATGCGATGAACAGGCGGCTCGATCGGCCCCGGTTCAGGGTGAGCAATGATTGGTACAATCGGATCATGGGAGTGGGTCCGGATGGAAAGGTAAAGATCGATATCAAGCCGGCCGGCTTCGTGGATTTTCTGGCAGGATACCAAGGTCAAAACATTAAAAATCCTACGTTGCCTGAGCGGGCCCGCCGAAACGGAGGTTTTGATTTTAACATGAGCTCCCAGTTGCAAATGGATGCGCAGATCGGCGAGAAGTTAAAACTCCCGATCAACTATAACACACTGGCCAATTTTAATTTCGATAACCAGCTTAAACTGGATTTTAAGGGGCAAGATGATGATATCATCAAGCAGTTCGAGGCAGGGAATACCAGTTTCGCCTCTAAGGGAACACTTATTCCGGGCGCCCAATCGTTGTTTGGTGTTAAGACACAACTACAGTTTGGAAAATTATTTGTAACAACCGTGCTGGCCGATCAGCGTTCTCAACGCCAGTCAATGGGAGTGCAAGGGGGTGCAACGGCGCAGCGATTTATGTTAAGGGCCGATGAGTACGACGAAAACCGTCACTTCTTGATGGCCCATTATTTTCGAGATCAGTACAACCTGGCCATGAAGCAACTACCCGTGGTCAATTCGCGGGTGCAAATTCTTAGAGTAGAGGCTTGGGTTACCAATAGAAACGGAACTACAACTGACACACGTGATGTAGTGGCATTTATGGATCTGGGAGAGAACAGACCCTTCTCTCCCTTACTTACGGGGGGTGGCAATCCGCTTCCTCAAAACGGCGCAAATAACTTGTATTCGTTGTTGGTGGCTAATCCGGCCTATCGTAACTCATCGCAGGTGCAATCAGCATTAACGACAGCAGGGTTAACGCCGGTGCAGGATTTTGAAAAGACCTTTGCAAGAAAGCTGCAGCCCACCGAGTACTATTTTAATCCACAAATAGGATTCATCTCGCTGAATCAACCCTTACAGCCCGACGAAGTGCTGGGCGTTGCCATTCAGTATACTTACAACGGAAGGGTCTATCAACTGGGTGAGTTTTCGCAAGACGTACCCCCCGATACGACCGGTAATTTGCAACGAGTTTTATTCTTAAAATTGCTCAAGGCTACCTCGCAGCGAACCCAATTGCCGATTTGGGATCTGATGATGAAAAATGTGTACTCGGTTGGTTTTGGTCAACTCGAAAGACAGGATTTTAGTTTGGATCTTCTATACGAGGAACCTTCGTTGGGAGAGAAGCGCTATTTGCCGCCTGCCGACGTGTTGGATCCGTACAAGGGGATGCCGATCATTGCGCAAGTCAATCTCGATCGGCTCAATAATCAAAATGATCCCCAGCCAGATGGAGTCTTTGACTTTATCGAAGGTTTTACCGTGATCTCTTCGCAAAGCCGCATAATTTTTCCGGTGCTGGAACCCTTTGGTCATGACCTTGATTATCTATATTCCAATGCGGCCACGCGGAGTAAATATCTTTTCTATCCACTTTACGATACCATCAAGGCCATTGCACAAACCTTTGCCAATCTGAACCGCTTCAAGCTTTTTGGTCGCTCTCGTTCTTCGGGATTTGGTGCCGGCGCCAATACGATGGGCGGAATGAACGGCGCCATGCCCGGACAGTCCGGTAGCAGCGAGTATCAACTGGGATTTAATATTCCCAGGGGATCGGTACGGGTAACGGCCGGCGGACAAATGTTAACCGAGAACGTAGACTACGAGATCAACTACGACCTGGGAACCCTTCGCATCGTAAATCCTTCGATCATCAGTGCGGGGGTCCCTGTGGATATCAATTATGAGAATAACCAGGCGTTCGGATTTCAACAAAAGAATTTTTTAGGGCTGCGCCTCGATTATCTGGCCAGCAAACGACTCAGCATCGGGGGTACGGTAGTACGATTGGGCGAACGCCCTTTCTTTATCAAGCAGTCGTATGGCGAAGATCCTATTCGAAATGCCATGTACGGCGTAGACCTGGATTACCGTAACGACATTCCGCGTCTTACCAAGTTGCTCGACAAACTTCCCTTCTACACGGCCAAGGCGCCTTCTTCTATTACGGCCTACGCCGAGGCGGCGGTGTTGCAACCCGGGCATGCTCGTCAGATCAATGGAGCGAATTACGACGGAACCCCTCAGCGATCGGGGCAAGTGTACATCGATGACTTCGAGGGAGCCAGAGCCGCCATCGATCTTCGTTTTCCGCTCCTCAGTTGGACACTGGCCTCGGCTCCGCAGGGAAATGGACTCTTTCCGGAGTCTTCGCTAAATGATGATCTGCGTAGTGGAAGAAACAGAGCCAAATTGGCCTGGTACAATATTGAGCCGGTCTTGCAAGAGAAAAGAAGTCCGAACAATCCTATCAATGATGTGAACGAATTGTCTGACCCGCGTGTTCGACAAGTGTTACAGCGAGAGATTTTTCCAAGACGCAGTACGCAATTCGGTGAAGGACTGCTGACCACGTTCGACCTGGCCTTCTATCCCAAAGAGAGAGGCCCCTATAATTTTGAGACCGATCCGAATCGTATCAATGCGTTGGGAAATCTGCGCAATCCCCGCAATGCATGGGGAGGGTTGATGCGCAACATCGATCAAACCGATTTTGAGACGGGTAATATCGAGTTCATCGAGTTTTGGCTGCAAGACCCCTTTATCAACAATGTTTCTAATCCGGCAGGAGGACAACTCTATTTCAATCTGGGGAATATTTCGGAAGATGTATTACGCGATGGAAGGCGGCAATACGAGAACGGATTGCCCACCCCCACCAATAATGCTCGTGTAGATAGCAGTGGTGCTTGGGGAAGCGTTCCCGCCATTCCCCTGCAAGTGACCAACGCGTTTAGCAATGTAGCGACCGATCGTGTCTTTCAAGATGTAGGCTTTGATGGTCTGACCGATGAGGGCGAAAAAAATAAATTCAATACTTACCTTCAGCAGTTGCGAAATAATTTTGGCGCGGCCTCTACGATCTATCAACAAGCCTTACTAGATCCCTCGGGTGATAACTTTAAACCCTATCGTGATCCTTCTTTCGATCAGCAAAATGCCGGCATTTTACGCCGCTATAAGAATATCAACAACCCGCACGGCAATTCTCCTATCTCAACCAATAATACCCAGTTCGTTACGGCCTTCAGTCAATATCCCGATGCGGAAGAACTCAACCGAGATAATACCATGAACGAAGCCGAAGAATATTTTCAATACCGTGTGGATATTTTGCCGAACATGGTGCCCGGCTCTAATTACATCACCGATGTTCGTACGCCTACCGTAACCCTTGCCAATGGGCAAACAAGGTCAGAGCGTTGGTATCTGTTTCGTATACCGGTAGAGCAATTTGAACGTAAGGTGGGTAACATTCCCGATTTCAAGTCTATTCGTTTTATCAGAATGTTCGTTACGGGATTTACCGACTCGGTCGTCATGCGCTTTGGTAAGTTAGAGCTGATCAGAAACCAGTGGCGAAAATTCAGAAACAGGATCGATACGACAGGGGCTTATACCAACTTGCCCATTCCTGATTTTGTCGCTTTCAATACATTATCGGTGAACGTAGAGGAGAATGACCAGCGGCAGCCTATCGTTTACCGGATCCCGCCCGGTATAGAACGACAGCAGCAGCTTAGCAACAATAATGTGGCCTTGTTCCTCAATGAACAAGCGTTAAGCATGCAGGTCTGTGGTTTGCCCCAGTATGAGGCGAGAGGGGTTTTCAAGACCATGAACATGGACCTTCGTCAATATGGAAAGCTCGACATGTTCATTCATGCCGAGTCTGTCGAGGGTACGCAGCCTATTCAACCGGGGGATGCATACGCAGTGGTCCGCATCGGAAACGACTTCAACGGCAACTATTATGAAGTAAAAATCCCACTTAAGCGAACCGAGTTCGGGGAACGAGACAGCATCAATATTTGGCCAGAGGTCAACAACCTGAATCTGTCGTTACAAGATCTGATGGATCTAAAAGTGCGACGCAACAAAGCAGGTATCGCGCCCTCGCGCTATTACCGCGAGCGGTTACCCAATGGGCGTACGTACGCCATTCTGGGAAATCCCAATCTTGGGGAGGTTCGAGGTATCTTGCTGGGCGTAGAAAATGCAAAGCAAGAGGCTCTTTGTGCGGAGATATGGTTCAATGAGCTTCGCTTGCAACAGCTCGACGAAAAGGGGGGCTGGGCTGCGCTCGGCAGAGCCGATATCAAATTGTCCGACCTGGGTACGATCTCATTGTCGGGGTCCGCGCGAAGCAGAGGATTTGGTACGCTGGAGCAACGCGTCA
>JBJTFT010000051.1:0-3428 GCA_046093525.1 Sphingomonadales bacterium
TGTTACTATTGCACCTTGTGTTCAGGGAGCCTTCACTACACAGCCCGCTTCTTCTACCATCACCTGCGGTGGTAATGCTACGTTTACAGTAGCTGCCTCCGGGTCGATCCCAACGTATACTTGGCAGTTCCGTACCGGACCCACTGCTATTTGGCAAGCCCTGCCCAATGGTGGTATTGTAAGCGGTGCAACTACGGCTACTCTTACATTGACCAATGTGCCTACTACTTGGAATGGATACGAGATCAGGGCCCTGTTCAGCGGTGCTTGTACCGGTATTAACCCCAGCAATGCTGCTACGCTTACCGTGAACCCAATTCAAACTGTGGTTAGCCCTGCTTCAGCTAATATCTGTGCGGGTTCTCTACAGCGTCTGACCATTACCAACTTTGCCTCTACTTCTGCCCCTGCAACGGCCAGCTTTACATCAACCGATATTCCTAAGCCAATCCCTGACAATAATACCGCAGGTGTTACCAGTGGCATCACCGTAAGTGGGTTACCCGCTGGTGCTGCTACCGTTGGCTTGGCGGTTCGCTTCAGTGTCCCTAACCATACATGGCCTGGCGACCTGGTAATTGTTTTAAGAACGCCTAATGGTCAAATATTGAATTTGAACAATGAGATCTCCGGAACAGGCTATGGTCCTGGCCAAGGAATGGTCAACACTGTCATTAGCTCTGTTGGCGTTAATGCTCTTTCATCCGGAATTTCTGCCGGTACCACATTTACCGGGGTCTTCAGAGCCGATCGTGGTACGGGTGCGGGTGCCGGTCCAGCAGCCTTAGTGCCCACTACTGCCAACTGGGCCGATATCTACGGACTTTCTAACGGAGTATATACCCTCGGTCTTCGCGATAAATATGCACAAGACTTTGGTACGCTTACCGCCTGGTCACTCGATGTAACATACGTTGTGCCCAGCTATGGAGAGGGTGTATGGACTGCCGCTCCTGCTATTGCCGGAACCATGTTCTTGGATGCTGCCGGAACCATTCCTTACAATGGAACTCGTGAGGATACTATCTTCGTTCGTCCTACCGAGAATACTACTTACTCTGTATTCTTTAACTCTACTATTTCGCCTTGTACTTCGGCTCCTGCGCTGGTTCGTGTCAATGTTGGTCAGCCCATTACTACACTGGCTGTACCTGCAACGGCTGCTGCTTGCGTCGGAAGCGGATTTACTCTTATCGGAAGCCATGCTGCCATTCCTGCTACTAACGCTGCGGCCATTTATCAGTGGCAGCAAAGTTCCGATGGTGGTGTTAACTGGACCAGTATTAGTGGAGCGACAGGCATTACGTTGGCCGTTCCTTCTACAACGGCTGCCATGAACGGTATGCGCTATCGTTTGCTGGCGCAGTCTGGCGGATGCCCTATCGCGGTTTCAAATACATCTGTACTCACCGTTAACCCGCTTCCTTCTGTAACGCTTTCAGCTCCTATTACAAGTCTGACTCCTGGCAGAACGACTACCATCAATGGAACCAGCTCTCCAGCTGCCGCTGTTTGGTCTTGGTCACTGAATGGTTCTGCCATTGCCGGAGCCACTGCCACGCAGATCGTCAATATCGACGGCTTGGGTAACTACCAGGCTACCGTGCGCGATGTGAATGGTTGTATCAACAGATCGAATGTGCTTGCCATCACCGGCGAAGCTTCTGATAAGCTCTTTATTTATCCCAACCCCACTGCTGGTGCCTTCCAGGTTCGCTACTATCATGCAGGTGATGTCAACGAAAAGCGTATCATCTCTGTGTACAACCCGCTGGGTCAGTTGGTGGCCGTTAAGACCTTCGATCTCACGTACAGCTCAGCTCCTTACCTCCGAATGGATGTAGACATGAGCGGTGCTGCTCGTGGAACCTATGTGGTCAAAGTAGCGCATGAGTACAGTGGTAAGATCGTATCAGGTCTTGTACTGGTACAGTAATCGACACTTGAATCTCACTATATAAAAGTCCCCGGTCAATCCGGGGACTTTTTTTTGAGGCATATGTAGGTTTTAGTAGAAAAAATGAGTAAGCCTTTCTAATAAATAGATTGTTCTTCCACTCGCGTTAGCGCATGGCTTTGTAGCAATTGATAAGCCCGTTGGTAGAAGCGTCGTGCGAATGCACCGGGCGTTGGTCTTTTAGCTCAGGAAGAATGTTGCCGGCTAGTTCTTTACCAAGTTCTACGCCCCATTGATCGAAACTATAGATATTCCAGATGATGCCCTGGCTAAATATCTTGTGTTCGTAAAGTGCTATCAACTCGCCCAGGGTAAAGGGGGTCACTTTCTTGACCAGAATGGTATTAGTGGGGCGGTTGCCGGTAAATACCTTGAAGGGGAGTAGTTTTTTGATGCGGGCGGCCGAGAGTCCTTTTTTTTGTAAGGCAGCCTTTACCTGTGCCGCGGTTTGCCCATGGAGGAGTGCCTCGGTTTGGGCAAAAAGATTGCTCATTAGTTTTTGGTGATGGTCTCCGATAGGATGATGCGATCGGGCAGCTCCGATAAAATCGCAGGGAATTAGGGCGGTACCCTGGTGTATCAGTTGAAAGAAGGCATGCTGCCCGTTGGTGCCAGGTTCTCCCCAAATAATGGGCCCCGTGCTATAGCGAACGGGCCGTCCACTTCGATCGATACTCTTTCCGTTGCTCTCCATATTACCTTGCTGAAAATAGGCAGCAAAACGGTGAAGGTATTGGTCGTAGGGTAAGATGGCCTCGGTTTCGGCCTCAAAGAAATTGCGGTACCAAATACCGATCAAGGCCATAATTACAGGGATGTTATGCTCGAGCGGCTGCGTGCGAAATTCTTTATCGATGTGATGGGCTCCCTTAAGCAATTCCTCGAAGTTCGTATAGCCAATGGTCAAGGCAATGGAAAGGCCAATGGCACTCCACAGCGAATAGCGTCCGCCCACCCAATCCCAAAAGACGAACATGTTTGCGGGGTCGATACCAAATTTTTTGACCTCGCTCTCATTGGTACTGAGCGCTACGAAATGTTTGGCGATATGTTTTTCTTGTTTCGCTTTTTTTAAGAACCACTCACGTGCGGTAAAGGCGTTGGTCATGGTCTCTTGCGTGGTAAAGGTCTTGGAGGCGATCAAAAATAACGTTTGCTCGGGGTCCACGTTGGCTAGCACAGAGGCAATATGCGATCCGTCTACGTTAGATACAAAAAAGGTCTCGATCCCTTCTTTCCAATAAGGGCGTAAGGCCTCGGTGACCATCTGGGGGCCGAGGTCGCTGCCCCCAATGCCGATATTGACAATGTATTTGATTTTTTTTCGCGTATAGCCCCGGAGCGAACCACCATGAATGGCCGCACAGAATTTTTTCATCTGTTGCTGCACCTTTCTGACGGCCGGCATTACATCGGCTCCTTGGTAAAAGACCGGATCCTTCGAAAAATTGCGCAGCGCGGTATGTAAGAC
>JBJTFT010000052.1:0-36850 GCA_046093525.1 Sphingomonadales bacterium
GATCGCGCCGGCCAACCTTTCTACGGCCTTGCTGCTGGGAGCCAGTTGTCTATTGTTGCTGTTCATCGGAAGAGCCAGTGCAAAGCATCTGTTGTTGACCATTGGATTGGCCATGATACCGATCGTACTATTGATCGCAACGGCGATGGTGCATCATCATAGCGAAAGCAGCGAGGAGTCTGCGGGGGGTAAAGCCTCAACTTCGGCACTTACGGCACGGGTAGATACCTGGATCAACCGGGTAGAGACCTTTATTTATGGCGGCCAGGATAGTGACACCGACGCCTATCAGGTCAACCAGGCTAAGGTGGCCATTTCGAAAGGCGGATTGTTAGGCGTAGGTCCGGGTAACAGCACCACCCGCGACTTTTTACCACAGGCCTACAATGATTTTATTTATGCCATCATCATCGAGGAGTATGGAATATTGGGCGGTGGATTTATGGTCTTTATTTACTTGGTGTTCTTGTTTCGTTGTATTAGAATATTTAAACGATGTCCGTTTGCCTTTGGAGCCTTTCTGGCACTCGGTCTCAGTTTTACGCTGGTCATTCAGGCGTTGGCCAATATGGCGGTAACCGTCAACCTGTTTCCGGTAACGGGAGTAACACTACCACTGGTGAGTATGGGAGGAAGCAGTTTCATTTTTACTTGTCTGGCCATTGGTATCATTTTGAGTGTGGCGCGAAATGTGGAGCAACTCGAGGGTAAAGGCGAAGAGAAATCGGCAAAACCGGCGGCCGCATGAGCTATAGATTCCTGATAGCGGGCGGAGGAACGGGAGGACATATTTTTCCTGCACTGGCCATAGCAGGAGCGATCAAGCAGTTGGAGCCTTCGGCATCGATCTTGTTCGTGGGGGCCCAGGGAAAAATGGAGATGGAAAAAGTGCCGCAGGCCGGGTATTCGATCGTAGGATTAGATATCGTAGGATTTGATAGAAGTTCTTTGACAAAAAATATTGCACTTCCCTTTAAGTTGCTCAAAAGCTTCTGGCAGGTCAGCAATATCTTACGCGATTTTCATCCAGATGCTGTACTGGGCGTAGGAGGCTACTCCAGCTTTCCGGTATTACGGTATGCGCAGGCAAAGGGTATTCCGACCTTTTTGCATGAGGCCAATGCCTATGCGGGAAAGTCCAATCAACTGCTGGGCAAGCGGGCAAAGACCATTTTTGCAGGCGTGCCAGGTTTGGAGCGATTCTTCTCTTCACAAAAGGTCTTTTTTACCGGTAATCCTGTAAGAGCCTCAATTTGTGGAGTATTGCCTGCACGCGTAACGGCGAGAGCTTTCTTTGGACTATCTGCTCAGGGGCCCGTATTACTTGTGATGGGAGGCAGTCTCGGAGCGCGCTCCATTAACCGGGCCATCGATGCCGGAGTAGAGCAACTACAACAAAGCGGTATTCAACTGATCTGGCAAACCGGTAAAGCCTATGGCGCAGCGGCGGCCAAACGTGTGGCCGACCGACAAGGATGTTACACGGCCGACTTTATCCAGCAAATGGAGATGGCCTATGCCGCTGCCGATGTAGTGATCGCAAGAGCAGGTGCTATGACCGTTGCTGAATTGGCGGTGGTGGCCAAGCCGGTACTATTTGTTCCGTTTCCCTTGGCGGCCGAAGATCACCAACGTGTCAATGCCGAACAGTTGGTGGGCAAACAAGCAGCCATGCTGGTAGCCGATGCCGAAGCGGGTACTTCGTTAGTGCCTGCAGCCATCGCGCTTTGTCTCGATATCGAGAGACAACGATCGCTCAGCACTGCCATTGCGTCGTTTGCGGTACGGGATGCTGCCCAAAAGGTGGCGACAGCGCTTATCAGACAATTGAAAAAGTAAAATGAGGACAACCATCGATACAACGCTTTTGCAACAGCCCTTTCGAATAGGGAAAGAGCTGCGCGAACTCTGTTTTATCGGGATAGGCGGTATAGGAATGAGTGCACTCGCCAGATTTTTTCACGAGCAGGGTGTTAAAGTGACGGGTTATGATAAGACGCCGACTGAGCTGACCCGTGCGCTCGAAGCGTTAGGAATTGCGGTGCATTATGCCGAAGATCTTACAGCACTGGCGCGTTCGACCGATGCCGTGGTGTATACACCGGCCATTCCGGCTACGCATCTGGAGTTGTGCTGGTATAAGGAGAATGGATACCCGCTTTGGAAGCGAAGCGATCTGCTACAGCAGATCACCACCAGTTCTTTGAATGTCTGTATCGCTGGTACGCACGGAAAGACCACGACCTCTACAATGGTTGCACAGTTGTTGCGACATAGCGGTTTTGGAGGAAATGCTTTTTTAGGAGGTATCGCTGCCAATTACGGAACCAATCAGTGGAGCAGTACGGTGAACTGTTGCGTGGTAGAGGCCGATGAGTATGACCGGAGTTTTTTAAAGTTATTGCCGCATGTCGCACTCATCACAGCCATGGATCCCGATCATCTCGATATCTATGGCAGTATTGCCTCGATGGAACAGGCCTTTATTGATTTCAGTGGCTTGATCCCCACCGGAGGGTTGCTGGTATACAAATGGGGATTGCTTCGGGCCGACGATCTTAAGGGGCCGCAACGAATCAGCTATCATGCACGAAACGAAAGCGCCGATTGCTATGCGATAAATACGATCGTGTCCGATGGGGGCTATCGTTTTGATGCCATGATCGATGGGGAACGGATCGGCGATCTCTTTTTGCCGATGGGAGGGTGGCATAATGTAGAAAATGCCATTGGGGCCATCACGGTAGCTCGGGCACTCGGACTTAAGGCCGATGCCATTCGTGAGGCATTGGCTTGTTTTAAGGGCGTGCAACGTCGCTTCGAAAAGCTCATCGATAACGATCGGCTGGTATTGATCGATGATTATGCGCATCACCCCGAAGAATTACGGGTGTTGATAGAGGGGGTTCGTTCCCTGTATCCCGTTGCCACTTGTACGATCTTATTTCAGCCGCATCTCTACTCTCGTACACGCGATCTGGCCAAGGAGTTTGCGCAGGTGTTGTCTTTGGCCGATCGAATCGTGCTACTGCCTCTTTACCCGGCGCGTGAGTTACCCATAGAGGGAGTGAGTAGCGAATCGATTGGATCGTGGCTGCACCAGGTGCCATTGGTTTATCTCGAGAGTGACACCGTAGTCGATTGGGTCGAGCAGGAATATCACCGCGGTCGATCGACCGGCCAACAGGTATTTGTTATAGCAGGGGCCGGCGACATTGATCGATTGCCTTCGGAGATACAGAAAAGAATGAAAAATAATTAAATAGGATAAAAAGAATTGAACATTAAAAGAACCATACAACGTATTTTATTTGTTGCCTTCTGGATAGGAGTCGGCACCGGTATGATCGTATTACTGGCCGCCGCTATCCAGGGTCGTAACAAAGAGAAGCTGCGCGCCTACACCATCGACATAAAGGCCGGACCCGGAGGTGCTTTTCTGAGTGAGAGCGATGTGGAGGAATTATTGCAGCATTCCACCGCCGGTGTTCGGGGCGAGCGGTTGGCGCTCTTCAATCTCCGGCAGGTAGAACAGAAGATCAAGTCGCATGTTTGGGTCAGGGATGCACAATTGTATTTTGATAACCAAGACGTATTGCACTTGCAGGTACAAGAAAAAGTTCCCCTGGCTCGCTTGTTTACCGTAAGCGGAGGCTCTACTTATCTGGATGAACAAGGAAAATTGATGCCCTTGTCATTACGTACGACCATCAAGGTGCCGGTTTTTACAGGGCTATCCGACTCGGTGCTTTCAACGAAACCCGATACGCTTGTATTGCAGCAGGTTTTTACGATGGCGCAACTCTTGGCGCGTGATACGTTTTGGGCTTCGCAGGTAGCACAAGTAGACCTGACACCTGCGCAGCAGTGGGAATTGATACCGGTGGTGGGCGATCATGTGGTAAAACTGGGCACGCTCAACGACATCGAGGCCAAACTGCGTAGGTTGATGATCTTTTACCAGCAGGTGCTGAGCAAAACAGGACTTAGTCACTACCGAATGATCGACGTGCGATTCAGCGGACAGGTCTTGGCCGGAAGCATGAGCAGTGCGCGCGTGGACTCCTTGCAGCTGAGAAGAAGTGTAGAAAAGTTATTGCGCGATGCGACGGAAGCCGAAAACGATACCATCGTACGTGTTCTTCCCAAGCCCTTGCAACCGCTGTTGCCCGACGAACCGAATCCCACGCTGCTAGAGTTAAAGACGGTATTGCCCGGCGCTACTAAATCGGATACTACTCCATCGAACATATCCACACAAAAAAAATCAAACAACAACTAAACCACTTGTCATGAACAACGAAAATCCCATCATTGTCGGACTAGACATCGGCACCACCAAGATCGCCGTGATTGCCGGCAGAAAAAACGAGTTCGGCAAACTCGAGATCCTTGGTTTTGGTAAAGCCAACTCCAATGGTGTCAAGCACGGCCAGGTGCTGAACATCGACGAGACGATCAAGGCCATTCGCACGGCCCTTGATAACTGTTTTGCGTCGAACCCTAATCTCGACATCAATGAGGTGTACGTAGGTATTGCGGGTCACCACATTAAAAGCCTGCAAACGCGGGGCGATATGGTGCGCCAGCGTACCGACGAAGAGGTAGCCCAGCACGAGATCGATAAACTGGTCGATGATCAGCGCAAGACCTATATTCCTGCGGGCGATCAGATCATCGATGTAATTCCACAGGAGTTCACGGTCGATAATATTCCTAACATCGCTAATCCTATTGGTTATGGCGGTGTTAAGATCGGTGCCAATTTTCATATCATTACCGGCGATAAGAACGCCATTCGTAACATCAACAGAAGTGTAGAAAAGGCCGGATTGAGCACCAAAGACCTGGTGTTGCAGCCACTGGCCTCTTCTGCCGCCGTTATGGGGCAAGAGGATCTAGAGGCAGGTGTGGCCATCGTGGACATAGGAGGGGGTACCACCGACCTGGCCGTATTTAATGAGGGAATTTTGAAGCATACGGCCGTGATCCCTTTTGCGGGCGAGAATATCACTAACGACATCAAGTCCGGACTCGGCGTGTTAAAGACACAGGCCGAGCAGATGAAAGTGCAATTCGGAAGTGCCCTTGCCAACGAAGCCAAGGCCAATGCTTACATTACCATTCCCGGTTTGCGTGGGATGCCAGCCAAAGAGATCAGTGTAAAGAATCTGGCCAATATCATTCAGGCCCGCATGAGCGAAATCATGGATTTTGTGACCTATCATCTCAAGCAAGTTGGCTTAGATAACAAGGCACTAAATGGCGGTATTATACTGACCGGCGGCGGTTCACAGTTAAAACATTTGATCCAGCTCACCGAATATGTGACCGGTCTCAACGCTCGGATCGGATTTCCTAATGAGCATCTGGCGGCCGGGCACATCGAAGAGCTCTCCAAGCCTACGTACTCTACCTGTATCGGTCTTATCCTGAAAGGCTATGATGATTATGAGCACAACCGCAAGGATTTTGAAAGAGGATATCGTCAGGTACAAGTGCCCGATGGATTGCGCCGTGGTCAGTTCGCCGCAACACCGGAGACCCTCGAAGCGGAGGGCGTAAGCGAAGGCCAGATGAAACATCGTCGAAATCTGACGGGTTTCTGGAGCAAGTTCAAGGATCGCATCATCGACTTGTTCAAGGAAGAAGAAGACAAACACCTTGGATAAAAGCAACCTAACTAACCCATTCACACATTCCAAAACCTAACGCACATGATTCATTTTGATCTGCCCACCGAAAAGTCCTCTATCCTTAAAGTAATTGGAGTAGGAGGAGGCGGAGGCAATGCAGTCAATTACATGTTCAATCAGCAAATTGAAGGCGTCAATTTTGTGATCTGTAACACGGATGCACAGGCCCTTGCCGCCAGTGGAATTCCTAATCGAGTTCAACTCGGCCCCCACCTGACACAGGGCCTTGGAGCCGGGGCAAATCCCGAGATCGGTCGGCAGGCCACCGAGGAATCGCTCGAAGAGATCAGAAAGATCCTTGAGGTCAACACCAAGATGGCCTTTATCACCGCCGGGATGGGGGGTGGCACCGGAACGGGCGGTGCACCTATCATTGCCAAGATCTGTAAGGACCTGGGTATTCTGACCGTGGGTATCGTGACCACTCCGTTTGCCTATGAAGGAAAGAAAAGATTGCAACAGGCCGAAGAAGGTATTCGTCAGCTGCGCCAGCAAGTAGACACGTTGCTGGTTATCAGTAACGACAAACTTCGTCACCAGTTCGGTAACTTAAAAATGCGAGAGGCCTTCGAGAAGGCCGATAACGTGCTGGCTACTGCTGCACGCTGTATCACCGATGTCATCAACACGACCGGACAGATCAATGTGGATTTTGCCGATGTCTGTACGGTAATGCGCAATGGCGGTCGTGCCATTCTCGGGCATGCCGAAGTTGCCGGTACTCATCGGGCGCAATTGGCCATCGAAGAAGCCTTGAACTCTCCATTGCTCAACGACAATGAGATCAATGGCGCGAAGTGGATCCTGATCAATATTAATTCTGCTCGTGGTGAATATGAGTTTACGATGGATGAGGTAGAGGTCATTCAGCAGTATTTGTTGACGAAGGCCGGCGAAAATACCGATGTGATTCTGGGGATGGGCTACGATGATCTGTTGGGTGATAAGTTGGGTATTACCCTGATCGCTACCGGATTTGAGCATAAGGATACCCTTGGGGTAACACCGCTCAAAAAAGTAGCTCCACAAGAAGAGAAGATCATTATGGTGCTTGGACAGCCTTCCGAGTCGCCCGCATCTGCAATGACTGCCCTAGCGGCCGAAACACAAGCAACTGCCACCGTATTGCCTGCAATCGAATCTGCTCCTACTACTGCTCCGGATGCAACGGTAGGAACCAATGCAGCAACAAGTATTGCACCGGTAATTGAGTCAGCTCCCATACCTGAGCCTGACCCGCTAATGCCTCGCTTGGTCGAAGAAGTGACTCCCGTAGGTACTACTGAGGCTACTGTTGTACCTCCACAGGACACCATCATTCATTTTGAACTTTCTTCGGAAGCAACGCCTATCGATGTGGCGACATCAGCCATGACTGCCGTTAGTCCCGAGGCCCTAATCGAGACTGATGCCAGCTATTTGGCCGCGGCTACTCCTGCTACGGCTGGTCCTGCAGCGGGCGGTTACCTGACGCGTCCCGCAAATATTTATGCGGAGCCTCCGATGCCAGTGGCACAAGCCACTTCGGCTCCCATGGCGGTATCCGTTGAAGCGCCAGCGTCTGCCTTTATGACGAGCGCTCCAATACGCGAACAGGAGTCTGCGCTCCCTATGGCAACGAGCAACACCAGTACGCCAGCAGTACCGGCTCCGGACACAATTGCTGATGAAGAGTCGGTAGTCGTGCCGGTCATGGTCGCTTCTAGCGTAGAAGAGCCAGAAGAAATGCAAATGCAGCTGATCGAAAAAGAGGAATCATCCGATATTCCCACGCCATTGCTTTATGAGATACACAAGGCTGCTCCTGTGGTGCGCGATGAGGGCATCAGCCTGGAGGATACCATCGAGCAACAGCGTCGTGCTGCGGATCGTTTGCAAAAGTTGCGTAATCTTAGCTTTAATGTGAATGCGGCCGATCCTAATAATGAGTTCGAGACCGTTCCGGCTTACATCAGACGAAACATGGAATTGTATAACAGTTCTTCGCAGATAGAGAATTTCTATAGCAATTATGAGGTCAAAGACGAACCTTCCAGCCAAGGGCCGATCAGTACCCTCAATACTTTTCTGAATGGCAAAAAGCCTGATTAATTGATTCTCTGCCTGGCAGAGAAGGTCCGATGATGTGTTTTAGTTGTTCCTCCCGGTGTAAGCCGGGAGGTTTTTTTACATCGGTAGCCAAGCCGATTTTGGGGACTAAACAATTCGCAGTACCTGGTGTTATCTTCACATTATTCGTATGGCAACAACTGTTTTGATTACCGGAGCAACAGGATTGGTGGGCAATGCACTGGTACCCGCTCTATTGCAGCGGGGCTACCGACTGATCTTATTGACCCGTACCCGTCAAGCACATACACTGCCTTATGCTACGCATGCTGAGGTTCGTTATGTTTATTGGAATCCCAGTCAGGCAGCGCTCGATGCCGAGGTACTAAGGCAGGCCGATCATATCGTGCATTTAGCGGGTGCTAATGTAGCGGACAAGCGCTGGACCGCTGCCCAAAAAAAAGAGATCGTCGATAGTCGCGTGCAGTCCGGTCGCCTTTTGGTCGATCGGCTCAAAGAAATTACACATCGCCCCCTTTCTTTTGTGGGGGCCTCTGCCATAGGATGGTATGGTGCGGACAGCGAAGCGCATTCGGATCCTTTTTCAGAAACCGATCCGTACGATTCTGGATTTTTAGGGGATACCTGTCGGCAGTGGGAGGAAAGTACCGAGCCCTTGACGGCCCTGGGCATTCGTCGTGTAATCTTGCGTATCGGCATTGTGCTTAGTAGAAAGGCTGGGGCACTTCCCGAATTTGAGAGGCCACTTCGTTTTGGTATGGCACCGATACTTGGCTCAGGAAAGCAAATCATCAGTTGGATCCAATTGCAAGATCTGGTATCGATGATCATCTTTTCGATCGAACAAAGCACGCTACAAGGTATTTATAATGCTACTGCCCCATCGCCTGTTTCTCAGTATGCACTAATGAAGGCGTTAGCCAGACAACGGAATCAACTATTTATACCGGTGCCTGTTCCTGCTTTTTTGTTGAAGTGGCTGATGGGCGAGATGAGTATAGAAGTTTTAAAGAGCACTCGTGTTAGCGCTGTAAAAGTGCAACAGGCCGGATTTTTCTTCTCTTATCCTTCTATAGAAGAAGCGCTGCCCGTCTGTTAATTGCGAATAGGTTTACCCGAGGTTAGCACACTTTGAATTCGCTCCAGCGATTTTTTCTCACCACAAAGCGATAAGAACGCCTCTCTTTCCAGATCGAGCAGGTATTGCTCCGAGACCTGTGTTCTTTCGCTGAGATCGCCACCGCACATCACATAGGCCAGCTTTTTGGCAATGAGGGCATCGTGTTGCGAGGCATAACCTGCTGTCTGCATGGCATGGATACCGGCATAGAGTACTCCCAGTCCGGCTCTTCCCAATACGTTGATATCTTTTCTTTCAACAGGCCGGTTATAGCCGGCTTGTTGCATCGCCAACACCGATCGTTTGGCGGCGGCCAGGCGACGATGAGCATTGTAAATGACCTCATCGGTTCCCTTACGATAAATGCCCATGGCAAAAGCCTCGGCTGCCGAGGTAGCCACCTTTGCGGTGGCGATCGACATAAATCGATGCTTGAGCGTATTGGTATCGGGTTCGTCGGGATGCATCTCATCGGAGGCGCGCAGCGCGAATTCTTTGGTACCGCCCCCACCGGGAATAAGCCCTACACCCAATTCAACCAGTCCAGTATATGTTTCTGCGGCCGCACAACATTTGTCTGCATGCAACGTGAGCTCACAACCTCCTCCTAAGGTCAATCCGTGTGGAGCTACCACGACCGGAATAGAGGAGTAGCGGGCACGCATGGTTGTTTGTTGAAACATCCGAATGGCCAGATCAAGTTCATCATATTCTTGCTCTATGGCCATCATAAAGATCATGCCCACATTGGCGCCGGCCGAAAAATTGGCACCTTCGTTTCCAATTACAAGTCCACGATAAGATTGTTCTGCTTTTTCAATGGCCGTTTGAATACCACTGAGTACATCTCCACCGATGCTTCCCATTTTGGTTTGCCATTGTAAGCCCAATACTTCATCTCCCAGATCGTACAATGAACAGGAACTGTTTTTCCAAACGAGCTTTTCTTTATGATGACTCATCACCAAAAAGTCGGCACCACCCGGCAAGGGTTTGTACGACGTAGAGGCGGGCTCATAGCAATACCGGATACCTTTCTCGTTCTTGTAAAATTGAGTATGCCCGCTTGCGATCATGTCCGTTACCCAAGAGGCAGGGGGCATACCCGCTTTCTCCATTTCGGCGACCATCGTGGCTACGCCCAGTACATCCCATGCTTCAAATGCACCCATCTCCCAGCCAAAGCCCGCCATCATGGCATCGTCTACCCGGTACAGTTCATCACTGATCTCAGGAATACGGTGAGAGATGTACGAGAAAATGCGGTAATGAAGTAAGCGATAGAATTCTCCTGCTTTATCCTTTCCTTTTACTAAGCTGATCAGTCGGGTCGAAAGATCTTCGATGGGTTTAGCGGCCTCTAGTGTGGCAAACGAGGCTTTCTTACGCGGGTGGTACGTGAGCGTCTCCAGATCGAGGGTCAGGATTTCTTTTTTTCCGGCCTCATTTTTTGTTTTCTTAAAAAAGCCCTGACCGGTCTTGTCTCCCAGCCAATTGTTATCGACCATTTTTTGTAGCCAATCAGGAATGGTAAAGAGGGAGTGCGCTTCGTCGTGAGGGCAATTGGCAGCTACGCCTCCGGCTACTTTAACCATGGTATCGATACCTACTACATCGGCAGTGCGAAACGTCGCTGACTTGGGTCTTCCAATAATAGGGCCCGTGAGGGCATCAACTTCGTCGATGCTAAGTTGTAATTGTTGTTTCAAGTGCATGATGGCCATGATGCCGAATACGCCAATGCGATTCGCAATAAAGGCGGGCGTGTCCTTGCAGTTGACCGTGGTCTTTCCCAAGTGCCGATCGCCGTATTGCATCAAAAAATCGACAAGTGCCGGATCGGTGTCCACGGTAGGGATGATCTCCAGTAGTTTTAGATAGCGTGGCGGATTAAAGAAATGCGTACCACAAAAATGCCTGCGAAAATCTTCGCTTCTTCCTTCGGCCATCATCGATATGGGAATACCCGAGGTGTTGGAGCTTATGATGGTACCGGGTTTTCTATAGCGCTCTACTTTTTCGAACAATTGTTGTTTGATGTCGAGTCGTTCTACCACTACCTCTATGGTCCAATCACATGTGCCGATCTCGGCAAGGTTGTCTTCGAAGTTGCCGGTGCGGATACGTTTTGCGACCTCCTTTTCATAAACGGGAGACGGATTGCTCTTTAGTGCGGCTTGTAGGGCCTCGTTGACGATTCGGTTACGCGCCGTGGCTCCGTCGGCCGTGGTTACCCCCGACGGAACTATATCGAGCAAAAGAACATCTAGTCCAACTCCTGCAAAATGACAGGCAATACGAGAGCCCATCACACCACTGCCCAACACCGCCACTTTACGAATGATTCGATTCATAAAAAATAGTTAGTTATGCAACTAAATTACTGCTACTAAATTAAGATGTTTGGTGTTTGAAAAGAAAAACTCAGCTGACTATGGCACCCGGGTCAATGGGTTGCGCGGGTTGAATGAACACGAGCTTACCATCGGTGCTTTCGGCCATCAGGATCATTCCATTGCTCTCGATGCCTTTCATTTTGCGAGGTGCCAGGTTGGTGACCACCGTAACCGATTGGCCGATGAGCGTTTCGGGGGCATAATGCAGGGCAATGCCACTTACGATGGTACGGGTTTCGCTACCCAGGTCTACCTGCAGGCAAAGTAATTTATCGGCCTTTTCTACTTTCTCGGCGGCACGAATGATACCGGTCTTCAGTTCTAGTTTGGCAAAGTCATCGTATTGTATGGTCGCTTTTGCCGGGGCGATGGATTTTTCTGGCGGCAGTGCCGAACCGGTATCAGGCGTAGACATAGTGTGTTTCTTTAGTTTTTCTAATTGGGTCAAGATCTCTTGGTCTTCGATCTTTCTGAACAGCAGTTGTGGGGCACGCAAGGAATATCCTGTTTTGAGCAGATTGACCTTTCCGGCATTTTCCCACTGTAACATCTTTTCGACCACCTTCATCTGGTGCAACAAGGTCTTGGCCGTATGGGGCAAAAAGGGATTGATCAGAATGGCCAGGTTGGCGGTGAGTTGCAAACAAAGGTGCAGACAGTTATCGATGCGAGCCTGGGCACCGGGATCCTGCTCGATCTGCTTGGCCACGATCCAGGGCTCCTTCTTTTGCATGTATTGATTTCCCTTGCGTGACAGGTCTATGATCTCAAAGAGGGCTTCCCGGAATTTATATTGCTCGAGCAGTGCTTCAATTTTTTGGGGAGCCTCGGTAAGGGCCTTTCGTAATTCTTCGTCCGTTTCATCTTTGGCCGTTGCGTGAAAGGGAGGAACTTTTCCTTGGCAAAGTTTATGCATCAATACCCAGGTACGGTTAATGAAATTACCGAAGACCGCGACGAGTTCGCTATTGACGGCTTCTTGAAATCCCTTCCAGGTAAATTCGCTGTCTTTAGTTTCCGGAGCGATCTGCGTAAGATAATAGCGGAGCATATCCACACACTGCGGTCCTCCTTGGGGAGCTTCTACAAAATCTTGAATGTAGTCGCGCATATCGAGTTTCCAGTTGCGGCTGGTACTCATCTTGTCGCCCTCTAGATTCAGAAACTCATTGGCTGGTACATTATCGGGTAAAATATAGCCATGCAGTTTCAGCATCACCGGAAAAATAATACAGTGAAAAACTATATTGTCCTTTCCAATAAAGTGAACCAGTTTGGTGTCTTTGTCTTGCCAATAGGGCGCCCAGTCTTTTCCGTTATCGAGCGCCCATTGCTTGGTGGCACTGATGTAGCCAATGGGGGCATCGAACCACACGTAGAGTACTTTGCCATCGGCTCCTTCGATCCGGGAGGGTAACGATACGCCCCAGTCCAGATCTCGTGTAACGGCCCTGGGTTGCAGTCCACCCTCGATCCAACCCTTGCATTGCCCAACCACGGTGGGGCGCCAATCTTTTTGATGCTGCTTAAGGATCCAATCTTGTAAGAATGCTTCGTGTTGGTCGAGGGGTAAATACCAGTGCGTCGTGTTTTTGTTTTCAGGGGGGTGTGCACTCAACGGACTGACGGGATTAACAAACACCTCCGGACTCAATTAGCGTCCACAGGTTTCGCACGGGTCACCAAAAGCGCGATCACTGCCACAGGCAGGGCAGGTACCTTTGATATAGCGATCGGCCAAGAAACACTGGGCCGCCTCATCGAAAAATTGTTCGGTCTCTTTGGTTTGTAACGCTCCTTGTTTTTCGAGGGTATCAAAAAATGCAGTGGCCGTTTGATGATGCAGGGCGGCACTGGTCCGGTGATAGATATCGAAGCTGATGGAGAGTTTTTCAAAGTCCTCTTTCATCGCTTGGTGATACTTGTCGATGATGGCCTGCGCCGTGGTACCTTCTTTTTTGGCTTGAAGGGGAATGGCCGTTCCGTGCTCGTCACTTCCGCATACGAATACCACATCTCGTTGCTGTGCTCGCAAGTAACGAACATAGATGTCGGCCGGAATGTAGGCCCCCGCCAAATGCCCCACATGTTTTAGTCCGTTAGCGTAGGGTAGGGCCGAGGTGATCAGGTATCGTTTGGGGGTGCTCATGCAGGTTGCAAAAATACCGTAATCGAACCTTGTCCCAAAATGAGATGCACGTATTACCTTTATTCACTCTTATACTCGTACTATGACGCAACCTTCATCGCTACAGCCCGGCGATACTATTGCCCTGGTTTGTCCGGCCGGTTATATGCCCGTTGACAAGGTACAAACCTGTGTAAAGGTGTTGGGCGAATGGGGATACCGGGTGGTGGTCGGGTCAACGGTGGGAGGAAACTCATCTACCTATTTTTCGGGCTCCGATCAAGAGCGACTTACCGATCTGCAACGCATGCTCGACGATCGATCGATTCGCGCTATTCTCTGCGCGCGCGGAGGCTATGGCACTGGCCGACTGATCGAACAGCTCGATTTTTCCGTTTTTCTCGATCAGCCCAAATGGATCATTGGTTTTTCGGATATCACCATCTTGCATGCACATATTTATAGGCAGTTTGGTATCTGCACGCTGCATGCTCCCATGGCAGCTGCCTTTAACGACGGGGGCTGGCAACACGATGCCGTGCAGTCGCTTCGCGAAGCATTGCAGGGGTTTAGCCTGGCTTGCAGCGGGCCGGAGCACCCTTTTAATCGGTTGGGTACCGCCAAGGGCACTTTGGTAGGCGGCAATTTGGCCTTGTTGGCTCATTTGACAGGTACATCTTCGGAGGTAGATACGAGCGGCAAGATCTTATTTATAGAAGATGTGGGCGAGCAATTGTACAATATCGACCGAATGATGTGCCAGCTTCAACGAAGTGGAAAACTCGATCGCTTGGCAGCGCTAGTAGTGGGCGGTTTTAGTGATTGCAAAGACACGGACCGGCCTTTTGGCAAGACGGCTTACGAGATCATTCATGCGTGGGTAAGCGGATATAACTATCCGATCTGCTTTGATTTTCCGGTCAGTCATACCGAACGTAACATGACGCTCAAGCATGGGGCCATATATGAGATCAAGATCGATGCTACCGGCTCCTTACTTGCCGAGTGGTAATGTTTACCGAAGTGTTTTCGATAGCCACTCGATGGTTTTTGGAAAACGATACAGGTCGTTGTGAGAGCCTCCTTCAATAACGACAAGTTGGTCTTGTGGCTTGAACAGCGTTGATAATTTTCTCGATTGTCGTACTGAAATAATGCCATCGTCCGTTCCATGCAATAACGTAATAGGCGCCGATACAAAGGGGAGGTATTGGCAGGTGGGTAACTGGTACCGCAACAGCATGTTCATAGGATAGATAGGCAAGAAGCGTTGCAATACATCCGAAAAATGGTAGTAGGGTGTTTCCAAGATGAGATGTTTGCAATCACGGCGTGAAGCGAGTTGGGCAGCGACTCCGGTACCCAGACTTTTTCCATAAATGATCAAACTGTCGGAGGCATACCTTTTACGTGCCATTTGGTAGGCTAGCCCGGCCCAGTCATAAAGTTTTTGCTCCGACAGCGCTCCTTTACTTTTACCATAGCCCGGATAGTCGGGCATCAGTACTTCGTAGCCATATTGAGTAAAGTAAGGCACGAATTTCTCGTACCAACCAATATTTTGACGATTGCCATGGAAATACAATACCAACCCTCGTACTACACCGCTATCGGGGCGGTACAAGACAGCATGAAAGGTGTCTTGTTTATTGACGGGCACTGTAATTTCTCTATGGGGTAATGTGGTAGCGAATTGGTGAGAAGCCGGCAGCACGCGAGAACGAAAGATGAATGTCTCCTGAAAAAAATAGATCAGCAAAGCGCCAATCAGATAGACCAGCAGCAAGAGGCTGATCATCTTTTTGGTACGTGGACTGCGGAGTTTTGAGAGTAGGGAGACCATCAGTATTTTAAAATGTCGCGGATAAAATTGTGATATTCGTCGAAGGAGGGTAGGTTATTATGTCCGCCACCTTCGATTCGGATCAACGTGCATTTTCGAGGATTGATCTTTTGCAGGTTCTCGCTGTGTCTGATAGGGATCAATCGATCGCGGGTACCATGAATAATGTACGTATGACATTTTACCAGGGGTAGCCACTGGTCGGAACGAAGGTGATAGCGAAGTACCAAACGAACCGGCAAAATAGGTAAGAACCGCTCAATGACCTTTCTGAAATTAAAATAGGGGGCATCGAGTATCAAATAGCGGGGATGATTGTCTGAAGCTAGTTTGGTGGCAAAGCCACTACCCAGACTTCGGCCATAAATAATAAGGTGATCTTCGCTATAGGTTTCAAGTAATCGGTCGTATACGAACTGCATATCGCCCAACATTTCTTTTTCGCTTCGCTTGCCCGTGCTTTTGCCAAACCCACGGTAATCGACCAGCACGACGTCGTAGTCGTAGCGATAAAAATCTTTTGCATAGCGCGCCCATCCCTTGATACTTCTGGTATTGCCATGAAAGTATAGGATAAGTCCTTTAGGTTGGTCTCTGTAAAAATGTAGCCCATTGATCCGAACGCCCGGACTTACGTCAAAAAAGTACTCTTTGAAAGGGGCATTGTATTGAAATTGAAAATCGGCGGCTAATTTTTCGGGTCTAAAGATAAATCGCTCTTGCAGCAGATAAGCCAGCAAGGACAAGCCGATCACCGAGCCGAGTATATACCATAGTAGGGGGGCCACGGACATTAATTTTCGATCCGACGCAGCGAGAGGTTGGTAACAGGCGCCACTATAAGCGGAAATTTCTCTACCGTTACATTCGAGAGGTCCAAGCCAAAGCCTTTTTCTTCGGAAAGGCTATGGTCTTTGATCCAGAAATAAAATTTCATGATCACCCGCTCAATAAATGGCAATTCGTTATCCTGGCTGAGGTATTTTTCCATCACCATAAACTGAAAATCTCCTACTGTGTGGGCATTCGATAAACTTTCGTAGCGACTAAAGATGTTCACCTCTTTATTGGCCACCAGCTCTTCCACTACTTTTCTGAACATGAGATTAACACGAGGTTCTACCCGAAACCCTAATCGAAAATCAATGCGAATGATATCGTTGGGAATAATATGGTCTACTTTGTATTCGCAGGTATAGGGGTTATCGACAGTATCGATGTGAACGAACCAGTATATATCGGCCCGCTTGGGTTTCTTGTTCAAGATGGAGTAGACGATCTTGTGTTCGATCTCGCGAGGGTTGTTCGCACTGGTCAGGTACACCAGGTGCGTGGCATACTTGGGAACGGAGCGATCACTGCTTAACTCCTGAATTTTGGGGATGTAATGATCGAGCCTCACGAACTCCACATAGCGGTTTTTGATCTTTCGGGCACGATACCATACATACATTACAGTAAAGACCAAGACCCCGATGATGAGCGTAATGTAACCGCCATGGGTAAACTTGACCATCAGCGCTACCAGGTAACTAACCTCTACAGTAAGATAACCTGCCAAGAAAAGGTAGATCCAAAACGATTTGATCCGGTGCAAGACAAGATAGTTGGCAAATAAAATAGTAGTGGCCAGCATGGTCACGATAATGGCCAGCCCATAGGCCGCCTCCATATTGGCCGACTTTCTAAAGTACAGGACCACCCCTGCACAGCCCAAGAACATTAGTAGGTTGATGGCTGGCACAAAAAGTTGTCCCTTTTCCTCCGAAGGGTAACGGATCCGGAGTTTGGGCCACAAGTTCAGTCGCATGGCCTCACTCACCAATGTAAAAGCACCCGACACCATGGCCTGACTGGCAATCACCGCGGCCGAGGTGGCGATCATAACACCCGGTATGATGAACCACTGGGGCATCAGATCATAGAAGGCATTAATGCGAAGCTGTGTTCTGAGCGCAGCGGTGATGGGTTGTTGCAAGGCGGGCAAGGTGATCCACTGCCCATCGACCAGGTAAGGTTGGGCCAGTAGCGAGGCCCCTTGTCCAAAATAATGGATCAGCAAACAGAGCTTTACGTAGGTCCAGGTTAACCGGATATTCTTTCTTCCGCAGTGTCCCAGATCGCTGTAGAGGGCCTCCGCACCCGTGGTACATAAAAAGACAGCACCAAGTAGCCAGAAACCGCCCGGATAGGTTCGCAAGAATTCAATGGCATAATGCGGACTGATGGCTCTAAAAATAGAGAGATCATCGAATACATGAATGCCCCCCAGCACCAACAGCATACTGAACCATACGAACATGACCGGTCCAAAGAACTGACCGATAGAGGCTGTACCAAATTGCTGTAAGAAAAAGAATAAGGCCAAAATGGAGAGTACGATAATTACGACTGTGTTACTTCCTTCTCTGATACCAAGGGCAGGTAGTTCCTTGAGTCCTTCGATGGCAGAGGTGATGGAGATCGGTGGTGTGATGATGCCGTCGGCTAGGAGAGAGGCGCCTCCTACCATGGCAGGCAACACCAGCCATTTTCTTCTTCTTCGGACCAGCGCATACAAGGCAAAGGTTCCTCCTTCTCCCCGGTTGTCGGCGCGCAACACCATTAGTACGTATTTTAAGGTGGTCTGCAGCGTCAACGTCCAGATGATACAAGAGAGTGTTCCCAAGATCAGCTCTTCGGTAATGATCCGATTATCGATGATGGCATTGTAAACGTAAAGAGGAGAGGTGCCGATATCACCATAAATGATGCCCAGGGCGATCAACAATCCGGCACTCGTAACCTTGGTGGTCGAGGATTTCACCAAACAAAGGTATAGGCAAAAATGTTAAATTTTGTTTTGATGAGCGAACCGGCTTACCCAAATAACCGTTTTTACGTTTATTGGATACCTTTACCACCATGATGCGCCTCTTTTTGATCGTATTGTCCATGCTCTTGCTCGTTCAGGGCCCCCAAATCCTGAACGCGCAGCGTATCGTCTACTCCGATCCCGAGACCGCCGACACCCGCCGCCTCAATTATGAGATCATTGGCAAGGTGGGCGGAAAATTCCTGATCTTTAAGAACAATCGATTGCGCAGCTGGATCTCGGTACTCGACGAGGACATGCAGTCACTGGGTCGCGAGGAGATCGGCTACATGCCCTCCAACGAAAAGACCCTGAATGTCGATTTTTTCCCTTACGCGGACTATGCGTGGATGATCTACCAATACCAACGGCGTAATGTAATTTACTGTATGGCCGCCCAGCTCGACGGTAACGGCAAGCGAATGGGCGAGTTGATCGAGCTCGATACCACGCATCTTAGTTTTTCTTCGGATAATAAACTCTATGCGGTAGTCAGCAGTGAAGACAGAAAGCGTATCGCCGTATTCAAGATCAACAGCAGCGACCGCGATGAGTACAGAATGAGCAAGCTGCTCTTTAACGAAAAGCTGGTGCCTATGGGCCGAGCCGAGGTGCTGATCCCCATGTCGGACCGAGGCGATCAGTTGGGCGATTTCGCCCTCGATAACCAGGGTGATTTGCTCTTTAGCCGTTTTTTGCGGGGCAATAACGACAACATCACCAAGGCCTCCATTTTGGTACTACCTGCCTCGCAGTCACGTTTACAAGAGACGCCTTTACCTGTGGGGGAGAATGGGCCCTTTCTCGATGAGATCAAGATCAAGATCGACAACGTCAATCAACGCTATATCCTGACCTCGCTCTATAGCAAAGAAAGGAGATCTGGCATCGATGGTTGCTTCTTTTATGTCTGGGATAAGCAGACCCGCCAACCTGTGGTCAACCTGCTACATGAATTCTCCGACGAACTTCGCCAAGAGGCCAAAGGCAATGCGACCGCTCGTACGGCCTTCAATGACTTTTTTATTCGGCAGATCATCGTAAAAAGAGATGGTGGGTTCATTGTCGGTAGTGAGGCTTATTACACCACTTCCAGAGCCAATAATTGGAACCGGTACGATTACATCTACGGATCTCCATTTATGGGCTTCAATAATTTTTACTATAGCTCTCCTTATTATAACCGGTACTGGTGGGGATCTTCTCCCGCTTTCGGGTGGGGGATGCCTGGCGGTCGCACCAATGCGGCTGTGCGCTACCATGCCGACAACATCATGGTACAGTCGTACGATCCCGTAGGACAGTTACAATGGAGTCGGGTGGTCGCCAAAACCCAGTTCGACGATGAGGTCGACGACCTACTCTCGTTCAACATGATGGTACTGGGAGGCGAATTGCACTTGCTCTATAACCAGCAAGACCGCCGCGATAAGCTACTCAATGATTTTGCCTTGCAACCGGCCGGAGAGTTGATCCGGAATACCGACCTAAAGAATCTCGAGAAAGGTCATCAGTTCATGCCCGTGCGTGGAAAACAAGTTAGTGCCCGCCAGTTGATCATTCCAACCGTATATCGTAGTTATATTTGCTTTGCCAAGCTGGAATACAACTAAACAGACCGTCTGCTTTGATCGCTATTTTTTTAAAGAGAAGTCCGCTCAATCTTTTGTTGTTATTGCTTTTTGCGGTAGTGGTCAAAATTCCTTTGTGGACCACGCCCCAGTTGCCTATCCGTAGTTCGTTGGATGGGGAACTTTACACCCAGCTATTGGCTTGGTTGTCGCGTGCCGGTGTTGCCACCCCGCTGTTTTATTCCCTGCTCGCTTTTTCGTTGCTATTCGGACAAGCGCTGTTCTTGAACTATTTCTTTAGCCAGCAAAAAATGCTCAACCAGAGTACCGATCTGCCGGGTATGGCGTATCTATTGCTCACGTCTTTGTTTCCTCAATGGAGTTATTGTAGCGCTCCTCTGTTGATGAATGGGGTAGTCCTTTATTTATTGTTTTTATTATTCAGATTGTATAACCACGGCGAGGTCCGCGCAGCCCTCTTTAACATGGGACTGCTGGTGGGTACTTCGTATTTTTTATATGAGCCCTCTTTTTTGCTGGTGCTCTGGGTGCTTCCGGCCATCGCCATCATACGTTCTTTTACCATTCAGGACTGGATGGTGACCTTGCTGGGGTTGGTTACGCCATTTTATTTTTTTGGGGTCTGGCTTTTTTTGAACAATGGCTGGCCGCTGCCGCCCTTTTTGATGGTAGCCGACTGGAAACTGCCCACCTTTACCGGTATTGCTTTTTGGAAGGCCGGCGCGCTATTATTGTTATTGTTGCCCTTGTTGGCCGGGCTCTATTATGTGCAAGACAATACCCGAAAAATGCTCATTCAGGTAAGAAGGGGTTGGTCCGTATTGTTCTTATTGCTACTGCTCACACTCGCCATGGCCCTATTCTTAGATGAGACCCCCGCCGGGTGGATGCTGTTGCTATTGCCGCTGGTGTTTTATCATGCTTGTTTTTATTCGCAGTCAACGTTTCGGGTGATCCCCTTATTGATTTTCTGGCTCTCCTTCTTTTATGTTCTGGCCGGTCAGTTTTCGGGTTCCGGCTGGAAAATCTAAGCGACCCGCTCCGCTACATTAGTTATCTTTGTCTCTCTAATTACTGCGATCATGAAATTTGGTATTGTCGTTTTTCCCGGCTCCAATTGCGACCAGGATATGTATGATGCGCTACGGTACGATCTAAAGCAGGATGCACGCATGTTGTGGCATAAGGACCGTGACCTCAGTGATTTTGACGAGCGGGACTGTATCGTATTGCCTGGAGGATTTTCCTACGGAGACTACTTGCGTTGTGGGGCCATTGCCCGGTTTAGTCCGATGATGCAATCGGTGATCGAGTTTGCCGGCCGAGGGGGGAAGGTATTCGGGGTTTGTAACGGCTTTCAGATCTTGTGTGAGTCGCAGTTACTGCCCGGGGCCCTCTTGCGTAATGCGCAACAGCAATTTGTATGCAGCAATACCTTTCTTCGCGATCAGTCCGGTCGTGTATACAAAATTCCTGTCGCCCATGGCGAAGGACGTTACCACGGGTCAGAAGCCTTACTCGATAGTCTCGAGGCTAATCAACAGGTCCTTTTTCGCTATTGTGAAGCCGATGGCCGTGTTACCGAAAACGCTTGCCCTAACGGGTCTAGCCGCAATATTGCCGGCATCTGTAATGCTACCCGTAATGTGTTTGGTATGATGCCACATCCGGAGCGCGCTTGTTCCACTACGCTCGGTAATACCGATGGAAGAGCCATCATCACCGATCTCTTAATCAATAGCGTCTTGCAACCTGTCTAAGTGACCAAACTAATTTTATGAAAAAGTCGGTTTTTTCTTTTCTATTGTTGGTGGCTTTCTCAGTTGCGCAAGCGCAACTGCAGCCTGTGATTTGGAGCTATGGTGCCAAAAAGACCGCCGATCGCACCTACGAAGTAGAAATTAAGGCCATTATCAAAGCGGGCTGGCATCTTTTTTCGCAGACACAACCCGCCGATGCTATCGCTATTCCAACGACATTTTCGATCAATCCCAACCCTTTGTTGATTCGCAAGGGAACCCTTCGTGAGATCGGCAAACTCGAAAAGTACAAAGACAAAACCTTGGGAGTAACTGCTTATCAGTATTCCGGTCAGGTTCGCTTTGCACAAACTATTGTACTTAAGGCCAAGGCCAAGACAGTATTCGCAGGTTCCGTAGAGTTTCAAACCTGCGATGATGAGAAATGTCTGCCTCCTCAGAAAGTAAATTTTTCAATCCCCCTTCAATAGGGTATGGCTAACCTCTACCGCCTGTTTATACCTTTTGTTTTTTTGCTGCTGCCCCTACTGGGTAGTGCACAGCCAACGGACTTTGTGCCAGCGTGGAAGGTGGTAGCGCAACCCCAAAACGAGGGGCAGTATCTAGTACGTTTCTCCGCACAGTTCTCCGGTGGGTGGCAGCTCTATGCACCCGATCAGGTCTTGCTGGATGTGCCTGTAGTCTTACTGCAATTTGCGGACAGCAGCATAGCTGTCGATCCCAAGATAAAGTTTAGTCCGGCTGCCACTACAGTCTCTAGTGAGTTGTTTGGCCAGCCGGTTGCCATACAGCAAGGGCAAGTTCAATGGGAGTTTTCCATTCAAATTAAAGGACCTGTTCCTTCAGTCCTGTCGGGTCAACTTTTTTATACCTATGGCAAGGGCGACATCTTTTATCCATCTAGTGTCTTTTCTTTTCAGGTTCCTTTACAAGGAGGGCAATCGACCGTGTCGATCGAAAGGGGAAGCCTGTTGCGCTCCTCACCTTTGGCATCTTGCGGAGATGAATCGCCCGGTAATAAAAGTCTGTTGCAGATATTTTTACTTGGCCTATTGGGTGGATTGATCGCATTGCTTACCCCTTGTGTATTTCCCATGGTGCCGGTTACGGTCACTTATTTTACAAAACGATCGGTCAACCGCCAGGCCGGTATCTTGCAAGCAGGGTTTTACGGTTTTTTTATTTTTTTGATCTATGTACTGATCACCGTTCCCTTTCATGTGGCGGGCAATGCCATTAGTCCCGAGATCTTCAACAATATCTCGACCAATGTTTGGCTCAATCTGCTGTTCTTTGTGGTATTTGTAGCGTTTGCACTCTCCTTTTTTGGACTTTATGAGATCGGATTACCTGCTTCGTTCGCCAATCGTACCGATGCGCGTTCCGGGTTGGGCAATGTAGCCGGCCTGTTCTTTATGGCCTCGACCCTGGCCATTGTTTCTTTTTCTTGTACGGGCCCCATTCTGGGTACCCTACTGGTCGGGGTGGTCGAGCAGGGCGCTTGGCCCCTAACGATCGGAGCGGCAGGTTTTGGATTGGCCTTGGGATTACCCTTTGCCCTATTTGCCTTGTTTCCGCATTGGTTGCAATCGCTCCCCCGCAGCGGCAGTTGGATGACAGAATTCAAAGTCATATTGGGATGCGTGGAGCTGGCCCTTGCCATCAAGTTCTTATCGAACGCAGATTTGGTAGAGCAGTGGGGATTGGTAAAGCGCGAGATCTTTTTTGGCCTGTGGATACTGATTGGGTTTGCAATGATGATCTACTTGAGTGGCTGGAAACGAGATATGCGGCCTGCCAAGGGTAGCCGCAAACCTTTTTTGCGTTGGGCATTGATAGGATTGATCGGCGCGTTTACCCTCTACATGGTGCCCGGTCTTACGAACACCGCCTGGGCCGATCGAAAACTCATTAGTGGATTTCCGCCTCCGCTCACCTATAGTATCTATTCGAAAGAAAAAACCAAGGCCGGTCCGCTGCAACCTTTGCATAATGATTACGAGCAGGCACTCCAGTTGGCTCGCACGCAAGGCAAACCTATTTTGATCGATTTTACCGGATGGGCCTGTGTCAACTGCCGAAGAATGGAAGAGAAGGTGTGGCCCGATCCTCGCGTGGAGCGTCTGATGCGGGAGGAGTTCGTGGTGTTATCGCTGTATGTGGATGAACGAAAGAAATTGCCGCTTACGGAGCAACAAGTAGTGTCAATGCCGGATGGCAGTACGCGAACATTAGTGACCGTGGGAGATAAATGGGCCCATTTTCAGATCAAGTATTTCGGGGCGACCTCGCAACCGCAGTATGCTATGATAACAGCCGATGAGCAAATCCTGGCTAGACCTAAATTTTATACACCCGACGCTACTGAATTTGCTGATTGGCTGTCATGTGGTCTGGCCGCTTATCGTAAGCTTCCCTGAGTATTTTTTTGCGTCATCATTTTGCGCAAGTTGATGAGTCCGTATCGCATACGACCCAAGGCCGTGTTGATGCTGCAGTCGGTAAGACGGGCAATATCCTTAAAGCTCATGTCGGCGTAGTGGCGCAGTACAATCACCTCTCGCTGGTCCTCCGGTAGCTGCAACAGCATCTCTTTGACCCGATCGTGACTTTGTCTTTTGATCATTACGGTTTCGGGACTGTCTTCGGTAAATTGAAGTACCTCGAATACGTCTTGATCTTCGCTATTACGAATAACGGGGCTGCGCTTAACTTTTCTAAAATGATCGACACAGCAATTGTGCGCGATGCGCATGGCCCAGGGTAAGAATTTTCCTTCTTCGGTGTAGCGACCGGCCCTTACCGTATCGATGATTTTGATAAAGACATCCTGAAAAATATCTTCGGCCAGAAATTTATCCTTGACCAAGAAGTAGATCGATGTATAGAGTTTGTCCTTATGACGCAGCACCAATGTCTCCATGGCCATGAGGTTGCCATCTTGAAAAAGACGCACCAACTCGAGATCCGATTGTTTCGATAGGGGATGCATGACTTTTACGCTTTGTACTGCCGCGGCAGTGGTTTTTCAATAAAGGACTGCCAGGGGCAGCGTTGTTGCGTAAAAGTGGACGATAGGCCGTTCGGTTTAGTTACTGGCCGGATTACCCGGTCTGTGAAGATAGCGATTCTTGTCGAAACTACCAACTAGATGGCATAGGGTCACAAGAGGCCCTGCCAAAAAAATGTTAATTGCCTTTACCTTTGACGATCAACGCTATGTCTTTGCAATCTCCCATACAGATCCGCGGCGCCCGCATGCACAATTTAAAAAATGTATCGGTCGACATTCCCAGAAAAAAACTGGTCGTGATCACCGGCGTGTCCGGATCGGGTAAATCCTCGCTCGCCATCGATACGCTATATGCCGAAGGCCAACGACGTTATGCAGAGAGTTTGAGTGCGTATGCACGGCAATTTCTGGACCGTATGAACAAGCCGGAGGTAGACATGATCAAGGGATTGAGTCCGGCCATTGCCATCGAACAAAAAGTGATCACACGAACCGCCCGCAGTACCGTAGGAAGTCTCACCGAGATCTATGAGTATCTGCGGTTATTATTTGCCAGAGTAGGCACCACGCTCTCTCCGGTATCGGGTCTTCCGGTCAAGAAAGATCAATTAAGCGATGTGGTCGATGCGATCAGTGCCGCCAACAAGGGAGATAAGGTCTTTATTCTGGCCCCTTTTTTAAAGACCGGTAAACGACTGCTTCGTGAGGAGTTATCCATTTTACAGCAAAAAGGATTTACGCGCGTCATGGTCTCGCTGATAAAGAAAGATGTCTTTGATACGAAACAGCTCGACGAGTTGCTGGACCTTACCGATAAGGCCTTGTCTTCGTACAAGCTACACCATGTGGTGATCGATCGCATCGTGGTCAAATCGTTCAGTGAAGAGGACCTGCACCGACTCGCCGACTCGGTAGGGCTGGCCTTTGCCGAAGGCGAAGGACATTGCTCCTTGTTGGTCAACGAAACCCGCTTCGTACATTTCAATAATCGCTTCGAGTGTGATGGGATGTTATTCGAAGAACCTTCGCCTCAACTCTTTTCGTTCAATAACCCCTACGGCGCTTGTCCGGTCTGTGAGGGTTTTTCGCAAGTGCTGGGTATCGATCCCGATCTGGTCATTCCCAATAAGCAGTTGAGTGTTTACGAAGGAGGAGTGGCGCCTTGGAAGGGTGAGAAAATGGACTGGTGGAGACAGCAATTCATAAAAGGGGCCAAGAAGATCGATTTTCCCATACACAAACCCATCGCCTCACTGACGGCCAAGCAGTACAAGCAACTCTGGGAGGGGGCCTCGGGTATTTATGGTATCGATGATTTTTTTAAGGATGTGGAGGCGCATTTGTACAAGGTGCAGTTTCGGGTGATGCTAAGTCGCTACCGGGGACGTACCAATTGTCCTTCTTGTCAGGGCTATCGCTTACGAAAAGAGGCATTGTATGTACAAATTGATGGGCATCATATAGGGGAGTGCTGCACCATGCCTGCTTCGGAATTAGCACGGTGGGTTAAGGGGCTCGATAAAAAATTGAATGCGCATCAACAAAAGATCGCCTCTCGTATTCTGATCGAACTCAATAGTCGAATAGAGACCCTGTTAAAAGTGGGGTTGGGTTATCTCACGCTACACCGGCTTGCCAACTCGCTAAGTGGTGGAGAAAGCCAGCGTATTCAGCTTATCCGCAGTCTGGGCTCTACCCTTACGGATTCACTTTATATTCTCGATGAACCTTCCATTGGGCTTCATCCCCGCGATACCGCTAATTTGATCACTGTACTAAAAGAATTACGTGACTTGGGTAACACGGTGCTGGTGGTAGAACACGACGCCCAAATGATGCAAGAGGCCGATCATATCATCGATATGGGTCCGTTGGCCTCTCATTTGGGAGGAGAGGTTGTTGCAGCGGGTTCGCCTGCCGCGTTGCTTCGTAATAAAGAGAGCCTGACCGGCCGTTACTTAAGTGGAGCGTTACAATTGGAGATTCCACAAAAGCCTCGTATCAGCAAGCGATCGCTCGATATCAAAGGGGCAGCGCAGCATAATCTTAAAAATATCGATGTTGCCATTCCGTTGCAGGTGCTTTGCGCCGTGTGCGGGGTGAGCGGAAGTGGTAAGACCACTTTGATCAAGCAGATCCTTTATCCTGCCCTAAAAAGACAGTTGGGTGATTATAGTGTGGCGCCCGGCATTTTTTCCGGACTCTCGGGCGACTTGGACCTGATCAACCAGGTGGAACTGATCGATCAAAACCCTATTGGCAAGTCATCGCGAAGCAATCCCGTAACGTATATAAAAGCCTACGACGAGATACGGGATCTCTTTGCCGATCAACCCTTGAGTAAGATGAGAGGGTTTCAACCTCGTCATTTTTCGTTCAACGTAGATGCCGGTCGCTGCGACACCTGTAAAGGCGAAGGAGAGCAGGTGGTCGAGATGCAGTTTTTGGCCGATGTGCACCTGCTGTGTGAATCTTGCGGTGGTAAACGCTTCAAAGACGAGGTACTCGAAGTAACCTATAACGAAAGATCGATCCACCAGGTGCTGGAGATGAGCGTAGACGAAGCGATCAGTTTCTTTGCCGCAGAAAAAGCCGTTACCAAAGCCTTGCAACCGCTACAAGACGTGGGATTGGGCTATATCAAGCTAGGCCAATCCGCGAATACGTTATCGGGAGGTGAGGCCCAACGGGTCAAGCTGGCCTCTTTCTTAGGTAAGGGCAAGGCCGGTCATTCTATCTTGTTTATTTTCGACGAGCCCACGACCGGCCTACATTTTCATGACATCGGTAAACTACTTCAATCCTTTCAGGCGCTGATCGCTCAAGGTCACTCCATAGTGGTCATAGAACATAACACCGATGTGCTCAAAGCGGCCGACTGGATCATTGAGCTGGGTCCCGATGCCGGTGATAAGGGTGGCGCGATCACCTTTAGTGGCACCCCGGCACAATTAAAAAAATCCGCAAAGAGTAAAACGGCCCCCTTCTTACAATAAGATCGGCTGTTGGGCGAACGATCTTAGCTGAGACGATCCTGATCGCGTATCAGTTTCTCGTCGGCACGAATGCCTCGCCACGCCATCAGATATCCAACCCATTGAGCAATGGGCAGTAGTGCCGTTAGCGAAGGAATAAACTCATTTAGTTCGTAAAGCAATACGCGTATATACAAAGCGCATAGCAGGGTCGTAAGTAGTAGTCCTAACAAGCAATACCACTGTTGACGAGTGCGATTACCAAATAAAAAAATTGTCACCGTTCCCAGTAAGAGCAGCACCAAGGTAAGCGCTGTAAGGTAGAGCTGATAGCCCGCATCCACTTGCACTTTTATGGGAGTCGCATCGGGCGGGATCGTCCAACCGGTAGCAAAGGGAAATAAAAAACTTAGACCGGCTGCCATTACAGAAACTAACAGCCAAAGTGTTTGGGGTCGTTGTATCATAGCCGTTCTTTAAGGCAGTTCGGGATAGAGTGGAAAGCGCTGCATCATGGCTTGTACATGCTCACGTACGGCGGCCACGACCTCAGGCTGATCGGCATGCGTTAACACCTCGTCGATCATCGCTACAATATTTTCCATATCGTTCTCGCGAAGGCCACGGGTAGTAACGGCAGGTACGCCTACGCGAATACCCGAGGTAACAAAGGGTGATTTGTCGTCGAATGGAACCGCGTTTTTATTGAGGGTAATATGCGCTTGGTCTAAAACTTCTTGCGCTTTTTTTCCAGTGATATTTTTATTTCGAAGATCGATCAGCATCAAATGATTATCGGTTCCACCACTGATCAAATGATAGTCTCTGCTAACAAAGGCACCGGCCATGGCTTGTGCGTTGGCCACCACTTGTTGCGTGTATTGTTTAAAGCCATCCTCTAAAATTTCTCCGAAGGCCACCGCTTTGGCAGCGATCACATGTTCGAGCGGCCCGCCCTGCATGCCGGGAAATACAGCTAAGTCGAGTGCTGCGCTCATCGAGCGAATATTTCCTTTTGGGTCTTTGGCGCCCAGGGGATTATCAAAGTCGTGACGCAGCATGATGAGTCCTCCGCGGGGTCCCCGTAACGTTTTGTGCGTAGTAGAGGTTACTATATGGCAATGATCGAGCGGATCGTTGAGTAAACCGGTGGCAATGAGTCCAGCGGGGTGAGCAATATCGGCCAACACCAGCGCACCCACTTCATCGGCAACAGCCCTGATGCGTTTATAATCCCAGTCGCGACTGTAGGCAGACGCTCCACAAATGATCAGCTTGGGTTTTTCTTTGCGGGCGGTCTCTTCGAGTTGTTCGTAGTTGATAAGCCCTGTCTCTTTATGCACGCCGTAAAAAAAGGCGCGGTAATGTTTGCCACTATAGTTAGCGGGGCTACCATGGGTAAGGTGTCCGCCCATACTCAAGTCGAGACCCAAAATAGGATCACCGGGTTTCAGGCAAGCTAAAAAAACAGCGGTATTAGCCTGTGCGCCACTATGCGGTTGTACGTTGGCCCAAGTGGCCCCAAATACTTTCTTGAGCCTCTCTATGGCTAGCGTTTCGATCTCGTCAATAATCTCACATCCGCCGTAATATCTTTTTCCGGGATACCCCTCGGCATATTTGTTGGTGGCCACCGACCCCATGGCTTGCATAACGGCAAGAGAGGTAAAATTCTCTGAGGCAATCAGTTCTATTCCTGTACGTTGTCTAACGAGTTCGCGATCGAGTAGCGAAAAAAGAGCGGTATCCTGTGGCATGATAAGAATGAATAAGTTGATTTGCCCACAAAGTTAAGTTACTTTTGTACACTGCATGAAAGCCATTATTCCCGTTGCCGGACCCGGCACTAAGTTGCGACCTCACTCGTACACCCAGCCAAAGGCCTTAATACCGTTGGCCGGAAAATCAATTTTGGGTATCATCATCGATCAGCTCAAGGAGGCCGGTATCAGCGAATTTATTTTTGTGGTGGGTTATCTGGGCGAGAAGATCGAAGATTTTGTAACGCAGCAGTATCCCGGTATTCATGCACATTTCTTATACCAGACCGATCGTCAGGGAGTGGGACAAGCAGTGTTGTTGGCGCGCGAACTGGTGGGGGGCGATCAAGTTTTCATCGTATTAGGCGATACCATTTGTGAGTACGATATCAAGTCTATGATCGCTGCGCCTCGCTCTGCCATCGGACTAAGAAAGGTCGACGACCCCCGCGATTTTGGTGTAGCCGAGGTCAACGAAGACGGAAAGATCATGAGGCTGGTCGAAAAGCCCCACATGCCTAAATCCAATTTGGCGCTGGTGGGAATTTATAAGATCAAAGAGAGCGACGAGTTATTTCGTTGCCTAGAGAACAATATCAGCCACGGTGTACGCACGCATGGTGAATACAGTATCACCGATGCGCTGGAGTGTATGATACAACAGGGGATCGTGCTGCAATCGTTCAAGGTCGATAACTGGTTTGATTGTGGACGTAAAGAGACCTTGCTGGAGTCGAATGCGTTATTGTTAAAGAAATTTGCTCCCGGGGTCGATACGGCCGGTTTTATCAATACGGTCATCGTTCCTCCGGTCAGTATTGGGGCCGGATGTCACATTAGTAATGCCGTGATCGGACCTGACGTTACGATCGGGGATCATACGCGCATTGATTGTTCTGTCGTACGTAATTCTATCATAGGATCTTATTCGCATCTGCAAGACATTGTGGTCAGTGATTCTCTCATAGGTAGCGATACCGAGTGTAAGGGAGAGGCTCGCTCGCTCAATATCGGCGATAATGCCTCTATCGATCTTGGATAATCAATTACTCGTATTATGGCCCCGTTCTCTAATCGTATTACCCGCCTTTTTTCTATTGATTACCCGATCGTTCAGGCCGGTATGATCTGGGCCAGTGGTTGGCGTTTGGCCAGTGCCGTGAGCAACAGTGGCGGCTTAGGGATAATCGGTGCCGGCTCTATGTATCCAGATGTGTTGCGGGCGCATATTCAAAAATGCAAACAGGCCTGCAGCCGTCCCTTTGGTGTAAATCTTCCCTTACTTTATCCGGATATCGATAAGCATGTTGATATAATTATCGAGGAGAAAGTTCCCATCGTTTTTACATCGGCAGGTAATCCCTCGCTGTGGACGCCTCGGCTAAAAGCAGCCGGTATTACTGTGGTGCATGTGATCAGTTCTGCCAAATTTGCCCGCAAGGCCGAAGCCGCCGGATGCGATGCGGTGGTGGCAGAGGGATTCGAGGCAGGAGGGCACAATGGTCGTGAAGAAACGACCACGCTGGTGCTGATACCAGCCGTGTGTGCGGCGGTTTCTATTCCGGTTATTGCCGCCGGGGGTATTGCTACCGGAAAGCAAATGTTCGCTACCATGGCTCTCGGTGCAGAAGGGGTTCAGATGGGATCGCGATTTGTGGCCTGCGAAGAAGCTTCATCGCATCCTTTGTTCAAAGAGAAAGTGATCAGCTCGCAAGAAGGGGATACCAAACTTAGTTTAAAGAAGCTTACGCCGGTTCGGTTGCTCGACAACGAATTTGCCCGGCAAGTGCAAACCGCCGAGGCGGCAGGGGCCGATGCGGCAACCTTACAGCAATTACTCGGCAGAGGCCGCGCCAAAAAAGGCATGTTCGAAGGAGACATGGCGCAAGGGGAATTAGAGATCGGCCAGGTCAGTGTGCTGTTGCGCGATATTCTACCCGCCGCCACCATTGTACACAACACGTGGAATGAGTTTCAGCAAGCGTTAGCTGATCCGCTTGGAGATTCATTCGTTCATCGGTCTTAAAAAGGAGATCGAATCCTAATTTTTTCTTACGATCCATTTGAGCATCTCTCCCCAGGTGATCTTTTTGCCATACATCAAAATACCCGTACGGTAAATCTTTCCGGCTAACCAGACCATCGCTATAAAGCTCAGCACTAAAATGGCCATAGAGACCACCAGTTGCCACCAGGGTACGGTGCCCGGCACTCCGTACGGAATGCGTGCCATCATTACAATAGGAGAAGAAAAGGGAAGCAGGCTACCCCACACGGCAATAGGGCCCGAAGGGTTAGCGATCGATGCGGTCATCATGGCAATAGAGAGAATGACCAGCATGGTGATCGGAAAGCTAAGTGATTGCGCTTCGCGGATATCTTCGTTGACCGCACTGCCCACGGCTCCATAGAGTGATGCATAAAAAAAGAAGCCGGCCAAGAAATAAAAACCAAAGCAACCCAAGATAAGTGGTACATCCACTTTCGTAAAGAGTCGTTGCATGTTACCGACCATTTCGGCAGCCCCCATTTGGGTACCCGCCTCTTTGGCTACATTGTAGGCGACCAATATAAATGCGATCCAAAGTAGAAATTGAGTAAGGGCTACCGCTCCAATACCAATGATCTTTCCCAACATCATCTGAAAAGGTCTTACCGAAGAAACGATCACTTCGGCAATACGGTTGGTCTTTTCTTCCATCACCCCCATCATTACCTGCGAGCCATAGACCAGTAAGATAAAATACATCAAAAGTCCTGCGACATAGCCAATGCCCTCGGCTGTATCGCTATCAGATTTTTCGTCAATTACATTTTTAGCTTTAATGCCGATGCGACTTTGCGTTAATATCAGTTGCTTTCCCAGATCGATCTGTAAACTGTCATTGACCACTTCGCTCCAAATACGATTGAGCTTAGCCTCCACCGCCGCAGTAGTAGCGCTGCCATATGATTTATAGGTGTGCAGGGGCAAACTGTCGAGTCCGTTTTTCCAGTCCAGTGCGGGGATAATAAGATACCCCTCGTAGCCACCCTCTTTTTCGTTGAGTTGTGCCTGGCTCTTATCGTTGACCAAGGTCAGGATAGAGCTGGAATCGAGTCGGTTCTGTTTTTCGAGAATAGGAGCGGAGAAATAACCCGAGGAGTCGATTACGGCAATCGAAAGTGTCTCGCGGCTGTTCTCTGCAATATACCCCATACCAAAGATCAACCCCACGTAAAGTACCGGTAGGAGTAACGTCGCTATAATGAACGTCTTTTTTTGAACTCTCGTTAAGTATTCTCGTTTAATGATGATCCAGGTCTTGTTCATAGTAGATCTTTTTTGGTATCGAAGGAGCGGCTGACCGGTGTACCTTCTACCAGTTTAATAAAAATATCATTGAGCGAGGGCAGCATCTCTTTGAATGAAACAACGCCTATTTGTTGGTCGAGCAAAAAGCGAAGCGCTTGATTGCGCGATTGCCCCTCGGACAGTTGTAAGAAGAGTTTTGAATCGGTCTGTTGAACGACCGTAAACGGTGGTGTCGCCATCGACAGATTGACCGCTGTATCGGTCTCTACCAGCAGTATGTTCTCCTTGAATTGCTCTTTGACCGCGGCTACTGTACCATCCAGAATTTTTTTACCGCGGTTGACCAGGGCAATATGATCGCAGATCTCTTCTACCTGCTCCATTCGGTGCGTGCTAAAAATAATAGTGGCACCGCCCGCTGCAAGACGATAGATCTCATCTTTGATCAAATTGCTATTGACGGGGTCGAGTCCGCTAAAAGGTTCATCCAAAATAATCAAGCGGGGATCATGCAGCACCGTGGTGACGAACTGTAATTTTTGGCCCATTCCTTTGGAGAGGTCCTCCACTTTTTTATTCCACCAGCTCTCCATACCAAATCGCTCGAACCAAACCCCGATCTTCTCTTTGGCCTCGCGGTGTGAGAGTCCCTTCAGTTGGGCCAGGTAGAGCGCCTGTTCGCCCACTTTCATTTTTTTGTAGAGGCCTCTTTCTTCGGGCATATAACCGATAGAGGCGACGTCGCGGATGGGGTCGAATTTTTTGCCCTGACAGGTGATCTCGCCCTGGTCGGGATAAAAGATACCCGTAATCATACGAATTAGGGTAGTCTTGCCCGCTCCATTGGGGCCCAACAAGCCAAAGATCTGTCCTTCTTCTATGGAAAGACTAATATCATCGACCGCTTTTTGGGATTCAAAATATTTTTTGAGGTGCTGTAGCGAAAGTATGGTGGCCATAACTAAAATTCAGGGTACAAAAATAGTCAGATCGTGCAGGTAGCGGAGATATTTTACAGGAGTGGTTAACCGGTCACGCGGGCGGATATGGCGGCTACTACGGCATCGGCTACTCGTTCGCCGTCCATGGCCGCACTAACAATGCCACCGGCATAGCCAGCCCCTTCGCCACAAGGAAAAAGTGTCGTCAGTTGCGGGTGGTACAGTTTTTCGGGATCTCTGGGAATACGAACCGGAGAGGAGGTCCTTGACTCTGTGGCTACCACTACCGCCTGATCGGTGTGGTATCCTTTTATCTTTTTTCCCTGCTCCAGAAAAGCACTGCGTAGTCGGTGCAAAACAAATTCGGGTAGTACCTCTTGCAAAGGAGCGGCATGCAAGCCCGGCAAATAGGAACAAGGGGGCAGGGTAGCAGAGAGCGTTCCCTCGCAAAAATCCGTGAGCCTGAGGGCTGGGGCCACCAAGTTACCACCGCCGGCATTGAATGCTTTTTGCTCTACCGATTGCTGAAAGCGCAACAGCGAGAGCGCATCGATCGTCTCTTCTTTTTTTGATTCTCTTTTTTTGCGATGTATGTTTAACAGGTCCGGCAGATCAACGGCCACCACAATGCCGCTGTTAGCAAAGGGGTTGTTTCGTTTGGAGGGGCTCCAGCCATTTACTACGATTTCTCCCGGTGCAGTCGAAGCTGGCGCTATGATGCCTCCCGGGCACATACAAAAAGAGAAAACCCCTCTGTCTTGTACTTGTTGCACCCAACTGTAGGCGGCCGGTGGTAGCCACTCACCTCTTGTTTCGCAGTGGTATTGGGCCCGGTCGATCAATTGTTGAGGATGCTCTACACGTACGCCCAGGGCAAAGGGTTTAGCTTCTAGTAGGATGCCGTGGTGGTGTAGCAAATAAAATATATCGCGGGCCGAATGTCCGGTAGCCAGTATACAGGCGGCCCCTTCAAAGACATCGCCTCGCACTGTTTTTACCGCCTTGAGTTTTTTTTCGTTGATCATAAGATCGGAGACCCGTTGTTCGAAATGAATCTCCCCTCCGCATTGTAAGATCTGTTCGCGCATGGCCGTAATGATGCCCGGTAATTTATTGGTACCGATATGCGGGTGCGACCGATAGAGAATACTTTCATCGGCGCCAAACTGTACGAACAATTGTAATATGCGGTCTATGTCACCTCGTTTATTGCTGCGCGTGTAGAGTTTTCCATCGCTATACGTGCCGGCTCCTCCCTCCCCAAAACAGTAATTGCTGTCTTCGTTGACCACGCCTTCTTTATTAAGGCGAGCCAGGTCGCGACGTCTTGCCCGCACTTCTTTTCCTCTTTCAAGTACAATGGGTCTGATGCCTCGTTCGATCAACCGAAGGGCCGCAAAGAGTCCGGCCGGACCGGCTCCTATAATGATAACGCGGGTGGCTTCGGAAGATAGAGGCTTAAATAGAATTGTATGCGAAGGACGGCCGCAAAAAGGTTCGTCGATAAATGACTGTACCGTCAAGTTGACCCAGGCTTGTTTTCCTCTGGCATCGATGGATTGTTTGATCGGGTAAAATCCATTGAGTTGATCGGGCGTAACGTTCGCTGCGGAAGCGATAAGGGCCGTAAGCGTTTTTGGATCAGCGGCCTCGGAGGGCAGCAGCCGGAGCGAAATTTTTTTTTGCATGTGTCAGGTGTTTATCCTGAAAAACGTAAGCAAAGATGCGGTTTTACCCGGTAAAAGTTAATATCTTACCCACATCCATTTATGATTCGATCCTTTTTCTTGCGAATAACCCTGTTGGGGCTGTTGATGGGCTTGTTGGTTGCCTGCCGCAGTGTTTATGTGCCTTCACAAGCACACTACGGTAGCCAGCGAATAACACGAGAACTCGCCACCGATTCGGCGTTATTCTTTTTAATAAAGCCCTACGGTGACAGTGTCGACAAAAGTATGAGCACGGTGTTGGGCACCGTTCGCCAAACCCTCGAAAAAGACCAGCCAGAAGGAACGCTTGGTAATTTTATGGCCGATGCTTACTTAGCCATGGGTAAACGAAAATTTGGGGAACCTATCGATGCCGCCTTTGTAAATTATGGAGGCATCCGGTTAAATCAACTCCCCGCCGGTCCACTCACCTTGGGAAAAATTTTTGAGCTAATGCCATTCGACAATCTATTGGTGTTGCAACAGCTCAGCGGAGTGCAGCTTCAATCTTTTTTAGATCTGGTCGCGGCCAGAGGGGGATGGCCCGTTGCCGGAATTCGGTTTACCATCAAGAATAAAAAGGCCATTGATATTTATATAAAGGATACACCCTTGCAGCCCGAGGCACAGTATTGGATCCTCAATTCCGATTTTGTGGCCTCCGGGGGCGATAATGCCGACATGCTAAAAGTGTTGCCGCAGCGTTCGACCGGATACCTGGCAAGAAAAGCGTTGATCGACTACGTGATTCTCCAAAGCCAGCAGCAGGGTAGTATAGGGGCCGTTTTAGAACAAAGAGTACGCTATGCTCAGTAGAAAGAACTTTTTACGACAGTCGGCCTTGCTTACAGGCGGACTACTCTCGGCTCCCTTCGCTGGTGAGGCGCTTGAAGGCCAGTCTGCTGACCGACTCGTCATTTTGCATACAAATGACACCCACAGCCGGCTCGATCCCTTTCCTATGGATGGCAGTCGCAACCAGGGTTTAGGAGGTGTGGCAAAAAGAGCTCAAATCATTAAACAAATTAGGGGCCAAGAGCCCTATGTGCTTTTGCTGGATGCCGGTGATATCTTTCAGGGTACCCCTTATTTTAATTTTTACAAGGGCGAGCCTGAGATCAAGGCCATGTCTTACATGGGCTACGATGCTACCACCATTGGGAATCACGACTTTGATGCCGGCATGGAGAACCTGGCCACGCAACTGCGCCTGCATGCCCGCTTTCCAATGCTGGTCTGTAATTATGGAGTCATTGGGACACCCTTGGAGGGAAACATAAGGCCTTACCAGCTTTTTAGAAGGGGTCCTTTCCGCATCGGTGTAATGGGAGTTGGCATAGAGGGTAAAGGGCTGATACCCGATCAACTGTTCGGGTCCACTGTCTATCTTGACCCCCTAGAACAGGCCAATAAGGTGGCCGATATACTTCGAAAAAAGGAGCGTTGCGATCTGGTGATCTGTCTTTCTCACCTCGGAAACCGCTATCCCACAGAGCGTAAGGTCAGTGACGAGGACCTGGCCAAACAATCCGAGGACATTGACCTTATCATAGGGGGGCATACCCACACCTTTTTGGAAAAACCCCTTGTATATACCAACAAAAAGGGGAGGGATGTGTTGGTCAACCAGGTCGGTTTTGGTGGGATTTTGTTGGGTAGGATCGATTTTGAATTTTCCAAATTTTCGGGCCAAAAAAT
>JBJTFT010000053.1:0-2598 GCA_046093525.1 Sphingomonadales bacterium
CTTTAAGATCTCGTTGCGCCCGTTGCGGGTCGTGTTTAGCGATCAAGGTATCGACTACCCCTCTTTCCCTCGTAGAATAATTGAATGGGATCAGGTGGAACAAGTGATCGTCAAAGATGACCTGCTAACCATCGATCTGCGGTCGAATCGGCTACTGCAACACCCTATCGAAAAAAACAGTTTCATTGACGACAGAGAAGTGACCGAGTTCAATGCCCATTGCCAACAGAAAATAAACCCGCTTTAAATGCCCTCTCCGTACCTGCTCTACTCCGATGCCAACGGAAAGATCTTCGAAGATCGCACGCTCTATGTTACAGGGAGAACAGGATGGGATGCCGTACCCGTACCTGAAGAGGATTGGATCGAACTGCCCAAGGGTGGATCGCTCTATGAACTGCCGGGCCGCAGGGGCATTGGCATAGATGTAGCGACCGGCGAGATGCGACTTTGCGAAAAAGGATGGGCGGTAGCCGCTTTTATTCCTCCCGCACACACCGGTTTTTATCTGGCTGCCTACGAAACCGCTGCCGATTCTCCCACACTTCCTTTATTCTGTTACACGGCCGTTGGTTGGTACAACGATACATTTTATGTGCCCGCAACACGCATTGAGCCCGATATAAGACAAGACTGCGACGGATACGACCAAGAAAAGATCAATACAGGAACCGAACAATTATTAAAAGCCTATCCGCACAATCGACTGGTCAAACACCTGATGGAAAATTGTTGCCAGACCTATCAATGTCCGGCGGCCCGCAATTTTTCGCTTGGAAGATGGGAATGCCCTGTTCCCGTATCACCTGCCTGCAATGCCAATTGCGTGGGTTGCATTTCACTACAACCCGACGAGGAGCCCATCGTTTCGACACAAGACCGACTGCAGTTTAAGCCCAGTGCCGAAGAGATCGTGGAGTTTACGGTACCGCACCTCGAAACAGCGCCCTATCCCATCATTAGTTTTGGGCAGGGATGCGAAGGCGAGCCCCTACTGATGTGGGAAACGATCCGAGATTCGATCATCGAGATCAGAAAACACACACCGAAAGGAAGTCTCAACATCAATACCAACGGATCGAACCCCGATGCGGTTCGGCAACTATGTAAAGTCGGATTAAATTCCATTCGCGTGAGCACCAATTCGGCCAGAAAAGAGATCTACCTGCCGTATTATCGACCGAATAACTACCAGTTCGAAGACATTGTTGAAAGTTTAAAAGTGATGACCTCCTTTGGCGGATGGACATCGATCAACTACTTTGTTTTTCCGGGTATGACAGACTCGATCGCCGAATACGAGGCGCTCCGAAAACTAATTCGAGAGACCGGGCTAAAGATGATCCAATGGCGCAACTTTAACATTGATCCGGATTGGTATCTGGGTAAGATCGGTGTGACCGATACGGGAGACTGTATGGGTGTCAAAACTATGCAGCAAGAACTAAGAGATGAGTTTCCGGAATTGCGCTTTGGCTATTTTAACCCTCCCATCGAGCGTATACGAGGCCACTTCGAAATAGATTTTGCCCATTAGACCGATATTATTTAACAACTTATTGAGCACTTCGATCCCATAATAAATTAGCTTAGCCGTTATCAGTTCAACCCGTTTACGATGGCCTTACCTTTATCGCTCAACGCCAATAACAGAGCCTCAGCCATTACTGCGGCTACTGCCCTTGTGATGGGATTACTGCTCTTTTTTCTACGGTGGAAGATTCCCGTATTTGAGACGACGTCGTCTCAGAGCAGTGTAGAGGTTGAGGTCAACTGGCCCCCGGACCCTCCTGCTGAGACCGATGGAGGCGGTGGAGGCGGACAAACCACTATGGCTAACGACGCAGCAGGAATGGCCAACGAAGCGCCCATGGCACCTGGCACACCCGAGCCTGCCGCTGCAACCGTATCTGATGAAAATAGTTCGGCTGCCGCAATACCCACCACCAAAACGACACGCCCCGATAAAAAAAAGATAAAGCCCACCAGCGCAACCACCAAGCCTATACCGATCGCAAAGACACCCGCCCCTCCTCAACCCAGAGCGATCATGGGTAAGACGAATGCGGGAACGGCTACCGGAGGCGGAGCAACTGACCAATTCGAGCAAACCGGCGGAAAAGGCAATGGGCTGGGTGCAGGCGATGGCGATGGCACCGGAGGTGGATCGGGCGGCGGGCTTGGAGGAGGATCCGGCACAGGAGCCGGACTTGGTGTGGGACCCCGCGTAACAAGAGGAGATAGAAAGATCGTTCGATCGTACGCTTTTGAGGGCGACTTGAACAAAGCCACCATATACGCGAATATTCTGGTGTCCCCCGATGGCGTTGGCAAATTGATCGGCTTGGCCAAAGGTTCTTCTACTACCGGCAACGCTTACAAACAAGCCATTGTTCGCTACCTAGAAAAAATGCGCTTTGATGCCTCCGATCACGAATCGATGGTTACGGTTCAATTCAATTTTCGGATCAACTAAGAAATCGATAGCGAACCCGTGATGGATTACCTGCAAACGCTAGACTATCTTTTTTCGAAACTTCCGATGTACAGCCGGATCGGGGCGGCCGCCTATAAAAGAGACCTCTCTAATACGCTCGC
>JBJTFT010000054.1:0-8213 GCA_046093525.1 Sphingomonadales bacterium
CTCCAAAACGCTGACCTCCGAACTGTGCCTTACCGCCCAAGGGTTGTTGGGTAATAAGACTGTAGGGTCCAATGGAGCGGGCGTGCATCTTATCGTCTACCATGTGATGCAGCTTGATCATATAGATGATACCCACGGTCGCCTTTTGATGGAAACGCTCTCCGGTCTCACCATCGTAGAGATATGTGTGCCCGTACATAGGAATACCGGCCTCGTTGCAATACTTGGCGATCTCGTCTACCGATGCGCCATCAAAGATGGGGGTCGAAAACTTCAAGCCCAGTTTCTCACCGGTCCATCCCAGGATGGTCTCGTAGATCTGCCCCAGGTTCATACGGCTGGGTACCCCGAGCGGATTGAGCACCACGTCTACGGGTGTTCCGTCTTCGAGGAATGGCATATCTTCTTGACGAACGATCTTGGCCACGATACCCTTGTTACCGTGACGACCGGCCATCTTGTCTCCCACTTTCAGCTTCCGCTTAACGGCGAGATAAACTTTGGCCAGTTTGAGTACACCGGCAGGCAATTCATCACCAATGCTGATGTTGAATTTTTCTCTCTTGTAACGACCCAGCTCTTCGTTGAACTTGATGCTGTAGTTGTGCAAAAGGGTATTGATCTTATCGTCGGTCTTTTTATCGCCGGTCCATCCCAGGGGATTGACATTGGCATAATCTAAACCGCGCAAGCTTTTATCGGAGAACTTGGCGCCTTTGCCAATTTGAACTTCGCCAAAATTATTGCTGACGCCGGCCGATACGTGATCTTTTAAAAGACTACCCAACTTTTCGAGTAACACTTCTTTAAGATCGATCTCGTTCTTCTCGTGGAGCTTCTCGAGTTTTTCCAAGGCGGCCTTCTCGCGCACTTTTCCGTTCTTGTCTTTTTTGGCACGCTGAAAGAGTTTCTTACCGATCACCACACCCTCTACTCCATTGGGAGCTTTGAGCGAAGCATCCTTGGCATCACCGGCCTTATCGCCGAAGATGGCACGAAGTAATTTCTCTTCGGGGGTAGGATCGCTTTCTCCCTTGGGTGTGATCTTACCAATGAGAATATCTCCTTCTTTTACTTGCGCACCGAGACGAATGAGACCATGCTCATCGAGGTCTTTGGTGGCCTCTTCGGAAACGTTGGGAATATCGGGAGTCAACTCTTCTTCGCCCAACTTAGTATCACGGACCTCCAACTCATATTCAGAGATATGCACCGAGGTAAAGAGATCTTCTTTAACAACGCGCTCGCTGATCACGATGGCATCCTCGAAGTTGTATCCCTTCCAGGGCATAAAGGCCACTTTCAGGTTCTTACCCAAGGCCAGCTCTCCGTGTTGCGTAGCGTATCCTTCGGTCAAGAAATCTCCGTTCTTTATCTTTTGTCCTTTCTTAACGGCAGGACGCAGGTTGATACAGGTTTCTTGGTTGGTCTTGATGAATTTGGTCAGCTTGTACACCCGCAGGTCGTCTTCGAAGCTGACGAGTTTTTCGTTGGCATCGCGCTCGTAACGAACGTGAATTTCATTGGCATCTACGAACTCTACCACTCCGTTTCCGTCGGCATGGATCTGAATGCGCGCATCACGAGCTGCTTTTGCTTCAAAGCCGGTTCCTACAATGGGAACATCGGGGCGAAGCAATGGCACGGCCTGACGTTGCATGTTCGAACCCATCAGGGCACGGTTGGCATCGTCATGCTCCAAGAACGGGATCAGCGAAGCACTGAGACCCACGATCTGGTTAGGAGCCACATCCATAAATTCCACATCACCCTTATCTAAAATGGGGAAGTCACCGGTTTCGCGGCTCACTACTTTTTCTTCTTTGACATGCCCTTTCTCGTCGAGCGGCGTGTTGGCCTGCGCGATCTTGGCATTGTCTTCTTCTTCGGCGCTCAAGAAGACCAGTTCTTTCATGTTTACTTTTCCATCGGCCACGCGACGATACGGCGTTTCAATAAAGCCCATGTCGTTGATCTTGGCGTGTACGCAAAGCGTAGAGATCAGACCGATGTTGGGTCCTTCGGGCGTTTCAATGGTCCACAGTCGTCCATAGTGAGAGTAGTGTACGTCACGCACCTCAAAGCCGGCTCTTTCGCGGCTCAGACCACCGGGGCCCAGCGCGGAGATACGACGCTTGTGCGTGATCTCGGAGAGCGGATTGGTCTGATCGAGGAACTGAGAGAGCTGCGAGGTTCCAAAAAATGAATTGATAACAGAAGACAGTGTACGGGCATTGATCAGATCGACGGGTGTAAACACCTCGTTATCGCGCACGTTCATACGCTCTCTGATGGTACGGGCCATACGAGCCAATCCCACGCCGAATTGCGCATACAACTGCTCTCCTACGGTACGCACCCGACGGTTGCTCAGGTGATCGATATCGTCGATCTCGGCCTTACCGTTGGTGAGGCGCACCAAATATTTGATGATAAGGATGATGTCATCCTTGGTCTGTGTCTTTTTCTCGAGTGGCAGATTTACATTGAGCTTGCGGTTGATCTTGTAACGACCTACTTCGCCCAGATCGTAACGCTTGTCGCTAAAGAACAATTTATCGATGATGCCACGAGCGGTCTCGTTGTCGGGCGCATCGGCACCGCGCAACTGACGATAGATGAATTGAACGGCCTCGAGTTCGCTGTTCGAAGTATCCTTGTTGAGCGTGTTGTAGATGATGGCATAATCACCTCCTACATCTTCGCGCTGAATAAAGACACTGGGCACTTCGAGAGAAGAGATGGTTTCGATGGCCTCTTCGTCGAGCACGGTATCACGCTCCATCACGATCTCGTTACGCTCGATCGATACGACCTCTCCGGTATCCTCATCCACAAAATCTTCTACCCACGTGCGCAGCACACGGGCGGCCAAACGCTTGCCCACATACTTGGAAAGTGTTTTCTTATCGGTCTTGACCTCGTCGGCCATACCAAAGAGTTCCAAAATATCTTTATCGGTTTCGAAGCCGATGGAACGAAGCAAAGTAGTAACGGGGAATTTCTTTTTACGATCGATGTACGCGTACATCACGTTGTTGATGTCGGTGGCAAATTCCATCCAGGCACCTTTGAAAGGAATAACACGCGCCGAATAGATCTTGGTTCCGTTAGGATGCACCGACTGACCAAAGAATACTCCGGGAGAGCGATGCAATTGAGAAACGACCACACGCTCCGCACCATTGATCACAAAGGTGCCGCGGGGGGTCATATAGGGGATGTTACCCAAGAATACGTCTTGCACGATGGTCTGAAAGTCTACGTGCTCTTCGTCGTTACAGCTAAGACGCAGTTTTGCCTTGAGCGGTACGGCATAGGTAAGTCCGCGCTCCATACACTCGTCGATGGTATAGCGGGGCGGATCGATAAAATAATCGAGAAACTCCAATACGAAAATGTTACGCGTATCGGTGATAGGGAAATTGTCTTTGAATACGCGGAACAACCCTTCGATGTTACGTTTGTCGGGAGTTGTCTCTAACTGAAAGAATTCTTTGAACGACTGAATCTGTACTTCGAGTAGGTCGGGTGTTTCTGCAAGGTGTTTGATCTTTCCAAAATCAATCCTTGCGTTCGTTTTTGCTGCAGACATAGCGTAAACCGGTTTTATCAACGTTCAGGACATACCTCTCTCGTAATGGCTTCCGAAGTTGAAAAGACGGAAGTCATTGTAAGTTAATTACTTACACACGTTCAAGGATGTCGAAAATATGTTTGGCCAAAATAAAGGAGGGCAAAGGTAAACAATTCATTATCATCGACAAAATTTGTTACCACAAAAATCCGGCCAAGATTGTTAAACCGGGGTTGACGCGGCCGCTGGCCGTTGGGGTTGCCGGGTCCGCCTTTCGGGTTGCGGGGCCATCCGCGAAGGGGTTGACGCGACCGCCTTCGGGTACTATACTTAGCACATGACCCACCCGCCCCAGCGCTCCAAAACAAGGCTTCGACCGGGGCCTTTTATGGTCAGTCGAAAAGACCGTCTGGCAGCACTTTCGTTGGGCCTGCTGGTGTTGGCCTATGCCCTTATCAGCATGCCGCGGGGCCTGCCCGCCACCTACCTGGCCCGCGCCGACTCGATGGAAAATAGACCGCTAAACCGTTATAGATCAATACCTGAGCGCAATCGATCAATTACCGAGCGCAAGGCCTCGGAGCCTGAAATGCGCAAGGCCGCTGGGCCTGAAACCCATAATGACCCGGGCTATGAGATGCGCAAACGCCCGGGCTATGAGCACCATAAGACTTCCAGCTATGGGGCCGGCCCCCACACCCCTATAACGCAACGGTCACCCGATGGTCGCCCCTTCGAAAAACCGCGCCCGAAAAACCGCACCCTCTTATCCCTAAACGGGTCCGATTCGGCGGCGCTGGAAATGCTTCCCGGCATTGGGCCGGTGCTGGCTGCCCGCATTATTCGCTACCGCGAAAAACTCGGAGGGTTTTATCAACGTTCGCAACTACGAGAAGTATATGGCATAGACGATTCTCTCTTTGCGTTCATAGCGCCATTCTTTGAAACGAGCCCTTCAGCGTCTGCGCTCAAAAAGATAGATCTCAATTCCGTCTCGCTCGACAACTTGCGTCAACATCCTTATTTGCGCTGGGAAAAAGCGAAGGCCATTGTACGCTACCGAGAATCAAACGGACCTTTTACCTCGGTGAGCGATCTCGAGAAGATAATCGCGCTCGATACCACCACGCTGAGTCGACTGCTACCCTATGTTGTTGTCAAGGCTACAACCCTTTCTACGAATTAATACCAGTTAGCTGTTGCAAGTCTAGAAGCGAAAGAGTAGTAACTAAAGATCGCGGAAGCTACGAATAAAAAAAAGCCCTCCGTGGGGAGGGCCTTTTGTATGCGAGTAAAGAGATGATTAAGCGATCTCTACATCGGCACCGGCTTCTTTCAGCTTGGCAGCGATATCTTCTGCTTCGGCTTTAGAAACATTCTCCTTAACGGTCTTAGGTGCGCCATCTACCATGTCTTTGGCTTCTTTCAGTCCAAGACCGGTCAGATCTTTCACGATTTTAACTACGTTAAGTTTAGAGGCTCCACCGCTCTTCAAAATTACATTGAAGGCAGTCTTCTCTTCGGCAGCGGCAGCGCCACCACCCTCTCCGCCGGCTGCTACTACGGCAGCAGCTGCGGGTTCAATTCCATACTCGCTCTTCAGAACATCTGCGAGTTCTTGTAATTCTTTCACTGTCAGGCCTACCAGGCTTTCAGCGAGTGCTTTTACATCAGCCATTTGATTTAAATTTTTACCGTTTTCACTGCTTTAAAGCTCCAACGGCGGTTTAAAAAAATTTGCCTTTATTTCTTTCTTTCGAAAGGACCCTCAGGCCTGGGCTTTTATTTTGACAGATCTTTTAGCAAGACCCGTTAAAATCATAAGAGGGGAAGTACGCAACTACGTGCGCAACAACCCGGCGCCGATTACTCGGCAGCAGCCGTGGCTTGCTTCTCGTGATGATGCAACAACGCAGCCAGCACGCGCTTGGCAGGCGATTGCAACAGTCCGATCACTTCGCCGATCAACTCGTTCTTGGTCTTGATCTGCGTGAGGGCCTTGAGCTGGTTGTCTCCGCTGTAAATGTCGCCATTGATAAAGGCGGCCTTTAACACGGGTCTCTCTCCATTGCTCTCCTTGCGGAAAGAACTGATGATCATGGCAGGCTCCTTGGGATTCTCAGAGAACAACAGCGCCGTTACCTTGTGCAATGAATCGTACATGCCGGCATACTTTTCGCTGTCGAGCGATTCCAACGCCTTTTTGATCAGCGTGTTCTTGGCCACTTTCATCTCTACCTGCTTATTGAAACAGGCGCGACGAAGTTTGCCGACTTGCTCTACAGTAAGCGACTCCGTATCGGTTACATAGAAGTTGTTGTACTGAGAGAACTTGCCTTTCAGCAGCTCGATCACTTCGTTTTTTTGCTCTTTAGTCATTGTATTAGCGTTTTGACTTTTTTCAATTTAGTTTACCGAACACCGGCTTAGTTGATAAAAGCTTTGGTGTCGATGGCAATACCGGGGCTCATGGTCGAGGCCATGCTGATGCCTTTGAGGTACGTTCCTTTCGAAGAAGAGGGCTTGGCCTTGATGATGGCGTTGAGCAACTCTTGGCTGTTCTCGGCGATCTTCTCAGGAGCAAAGCTCACGCGACCGATAGAAGCGTGCACGATACCTACCTTGTCTACTTTAAAGGCGATCTTACCACCCTTTACATCGTTGATGGCAGCGGCCACATCGTTGGTAACCGTTCCGGTCTTGGGGTTGGGCATCAGGTTACGAGGACCGAGCACCTTACCGAGCTTACCGATCTTGGGCATCACGCTGGGGGTGGCGATGATCACATCGACATCTACCCAACCACCTTCGATCTTGGTCACGAATTCTTCGAGCCCTACAAAATCGGCACCGGCACCTTTGGCTTCGGCTTCTTTTTCGGGGGTACAAAGCACCAATACTTTTTTGGTCTTACCGGTTCCGTGAGGAAGTGTTACGGTTCCGCGAATGGCCTGATCGGCTTTCTTTGGATCGACACCCAGACGGATGTGCAGGTCTACCGAAGCATCGAATTTGCAGGTGGTAATTTGCTTTACCAAACTGGAGGCTTCTTTGAGAGAATATGATTTGTTGGCGTCAACCTTGGTATCGGCCACTTTTCTTTTTTTACTGATAAATGCCATGATTCAATTTTTTGACGTGAACATTAATTTTCCCAGGGAGCTTTACCTTCTACATTCAGCCCCATGCTACGCGCCGTACCGGCGACCATCTTCATGGCGCTCTCTACGGTAAAGCAGTTGAGATCGGGCATTTTGTCTTCGGCGATCGCTTTGATCTGGTCCCAGTTCACCTTACCTACCTTGGCACGATTGCTCTCTTTAGAACCTTTCTGAATCTTGGCAGCCTCCAACAACTGAACGGCAGCAGGAGGTGTCTTGATGATGAAATCAAAACTCTTGTCAGAATAAACGGTAATGAGTACGGGGAGAACTTTCCCTGGTTTGTCCTGCGTTCTTGCATTGAACTGTTTGCAGAACTCCATAATGTTGATTCCCTTAGAACCTAAGGCAGGTCCGATGGGAGGTGCTGGGTTGGCCTGGCCACCCTTGCACTGTAGCTTCACGAAGCCAGATACTTCTTTTGCCATGTCTTTAGATTTATTGGTTCAAGCGTACCGCCTTTGGCAGTACTCCCAAATTCCTCGTAAAAAAGAACTGATTGGGGCGGCAAAGCTACTGGTTAAATTCCGTTTAGCAATGGCTGTAGGCTTATTTTTTACGCCCCTCCTACTTTATTGATCGTCTGCGACTTATAAAAGATAAAATCCCGGTGTTGACAGGGAACTTAGCTGAGCTTTTCGACCTGCATGTAGCTGAGCTCTACCGGAGTAGCCCTTCCGAATATCTTGACCGTAACCTTTAGCTTCTTTTTTTCGTCGTTGACCTCTTCGATTACACCGTTAAAATCATTGAACGGCCCCTCTATGATCTTGATGGTCTCTCCTACGATGTACGGCTCAACCATGCTCATTCCACCGGCCTCGCTCATCTCGTCCATCTTACCGAGCATTTTATTAACCTCGGCCTTGCGCAAAGCGATTGGATTTTCTTTACCCAGAAAATGAATCACGTTAGTCGTGTTCTTGATAATGTCGCGCAGATCATCGCTAAGCTTTCCTTCTTTGATCTCGATCATTACATAGCCGGGGTAGTAGTTTCGCTCACGCATTACTTTTTTACCGCTGGCCACCTTATATACTTTTTCAACAGGTAAAAACACTTGCTTCACGATCTCACTCCAGCCACCGCGGGAGATCTCTTTATCGAGATATTCCTTTACCTTTTTTTCTTTGCCACTAATTACGCGCAGCACATACCATTTGGTATCTGCCTGAGGGCTGAGGCTTTCTGTTGTTGTGCTCACCGCTTCCATCAGAATAATTGTTTGTAGATGAACTGAAGTCCGTTACCGGTCGCAAAATCCATAAGCAACACGATAAAGGTTATAACCAAGGTAGCCACCAACACGATCATGGTAGACTGTTGAAGTTGCAACCAACTGGGCCAGGTGACCTTCTCGGCCAGCTCCAGGTAACTTTCCTTTAAGTAAGAGGTAATCTTGTTCATACTTCTTGTTTTTGCACGGGCAGAGAGATTCGAACTCCCATCAACGGTTTTGGAGACCGCTATTCTGC
>JBJTFT010000055.1:0-8594 GCA_046093525.1 Sphingomonadales bacterium
CGACCTGCCTACGCTGGCCGTACTCGAAAACTTCGTACTCGAATTCAGTGGGTGCCTGGTGATCATCTCGCATGATCGCTATTTTATGGACCGCCTGGTCGATCATCTGCTAATCTTCGAAGGCCAGGGCGCTATTCGAGATTTTCCGGGACATTACAGCCAATACCGGATAGAAGCCGGCAAAAAAGAAACGAGCGAAAAAAAGAATACCGGAGAGACCCGACCGCTAGAGGAGAAAGTAACGGTACAAACGCTTGACGGCGCTGCAGCAACCGAAAAGAAGCCGCTTTCGTACAAAGAAAAAAGAGATCTCTAACAACTTGATAAATAATTACCCCTACTAAACGAAGAAAAAAAGAGAACCGGCGAAGAACTGGCCGCTGGCCACTGCTCGTTCGAACAGCTGACCGCTCTCTCCTTACGAATAGAATCGCTTACTACAGAGATTGACGCTAAAGAGCTGCGGTGGCTGGAGCTAAGCGAACGCCAATAGGACTATTCCTCTAAAAATTCAAGGTCCTTATGAAAGGTCTCCTTGGTCAATAAGGCGGCTGTCCAGGTGATGGCCATGATAATGACCCCCGTAATGATGCCGGCATTGACATACCCTATCGAGGGCATGTGCTCCAGCCATTTAAAAAGCGGTAAGATAAAAATAGCCAACATTCCTCGGACCATATTGGGAATGGTCGTGGCCGCTGTAGCGCGCAGATTGGTGCCAAATTGCTCGGCTCCCATGGTAACGAAGATGGCCCAAAAGCCGGTTCCAAAACCAAGCCCGGCACAGATCAAATACAACCGCGCTGCTGTTCCCTGCCAAAGCGTAGTAAAGAACAGCAACATAAAGAGCATGGTGATGGCATAAAAAATGTAAAGGGCACGGGTGCGACTTCGCAACCACTGGCTGACCACCCCAATTAAAATATCACCAATAGAAATACCCGCATACGCAAACATGATGGCCTTGCCCGGATCGATCTTCTCGGTAATGCCAAAAGCCAATGCAAAATCGTTCGAGAAGGTGACCAAGATACCGATCACGTACCAGGTGGGCAGTCCGATCAAAATACCAAACAGATACCGCTTAAAGCGATCGAAGCTGGAGAAGAAAAGAAAAAAGTTACCCCGAGAAACATTTTGTTGTTTTACCTGATGGAACATGCTAGACTCTAATACAGAAACACGAAGCAGCAATAAGGCGATACCGAGACCGCCACCTATAAAGTAACAAGTACGCCAATCGAAGTTCTGCTTCATAAAATATGCCAGGATAGCACCGGTTAGACCAATCCCCGCAACAAATGACGTAGCGAGGCCTCGCTTCTGCTTGGGGATCACTTCGGAAACCAGTGTGATGCCTGCCCCCAATTCGCCCGCCAATCCCAGTCCGGCAATAAAACGTATCCACTTGTACTGCTCTACCGTTTCGACAAAACCATTGGCAATATTAGCCGCAGAATAAAGAATGATGGATCCGAATAAGACACTTAAGCGTCCTCTTTTATCGCCAATCACACCGGAGATGATGCCCCCTAATAACAGACCCCACATTTGCCATTGCAAAATAAGCTCACCGTCTAGTTTGACCTGCTCGGGGCTGAGCCCCAGCGACTGCAAACTGGGAATACGAATAATGCCAAAAAGTAACAGATCGTAGATATCTACAAAATAGCCCAAGGCGGCTACGATCACCGTTACATTGAAAAGGGGATGACGTGGCGATTTATTCATTTGACTTAACCTTTCCGGCCACCATCTTTACAATAACGGGAGCCGTTGTGACCAGAACGATGACAAGCACAATAATTTCCAAATGCTCCTTTAGATCGAAACCATAGGAAGCTAATATCCATTTTTGTAAAAAATATCCTGAGAAGATCATGGAGCATACCCAAGACACACTACCTACCACATTGAAGAAATGAAAACGGGCCCTATCCATTTGCACGATGCCGGCCACAATAGGGGCAAAGGTCCTGATCAAGGGTAAAAAACGAGCCCCGATTACGGCCAGTCCACCGTGTTTTTCATAGAACTCCCTGGCCTGATGTAAATATTTCTTTTTAAAAAGCAGCCGATCTCTCCACTGGTACATGGCAGGACCCACTTTTCGGCCGGTCCAATAGCCGACCATATTACCCAATATACCCATAGCGGCGATAAGGGCCGAGAGCATTACCAAATCAACCCACTCATTTCGGACCATGCCCAAACCGATCAAATCTAAAAACTGATGGGCCAGCCCCGGTACTACTTCGCCCGTTTTACGCGTGATCTCGTGGGCATAGATGCCGGCCACGAACAAAAGAGAATCTCCAGGCAAAAAGAAGCCGACGAAAAGACCCGTCTCGGCAAACACTACAAAGAGCAATAACCAGAGACCCCCGTTCTCAACATAGAATTGAGGCTGTAAAAGGTTCGTCCAATGAAAGGCCTCCAAAAGAAAAATAGACATACTAGATTAGATTATTCCGCAACTTTAATAAACAGCTTCTGCGCTGTCTAGCTCTCCCTCCCACTTGCTGACGACCGTTGTAGCCAGCGCATTACCTACCACATTGGTGGCGGAACGAAACATATCGCAAAAATGATCGATAGGTAAGATCAACGCTACCCCTTCCGGTGGAATATTGAACATGGAACAGGTAGCCAGTACCACCACCAGCGAAGCGCGAGGTACTCCTGCGATCCCTTTGCTGGTAAGCATTAGTACCAATAACAAGGTAATTTGTGTGCCAAGGTCGAGCTGAATGCCATAGGCCTGAGCAATGGCCATGCTGGCAAAGGTCATATACATCATGCTGCCATCGAGATTAAAGGAGTACCCCAACGGCAATACGAAAGCAACGATCTTATCCTTACAACCAAAACGTTCGAGTTCTTCGGTGAGCTTCGGAAACACCGCCTCGCTGCTGGTCGTACTAAAAGCGATCAGTAAGGGAGTTCCGATCCGCTTGAGCAAAGCGGTCATGCGAGCACCGATAATCAAATAGCCAACTCCAAGTAGTAATACCCAAAGCAGCGCAATTCCAACCAAGAAATAAATAAAGTAGATAAAATAAAATTCAAAGATGCCCAATCCGCGTGAGGCTACGACCGCACAAAGCGCACCAAAAACACCCAGCGGAGCAATGTTCATTACATACCCTACCATCTTTAAGATAATGTGCGATACAGCATCAAGCGCTTTAATGACAGGTCTGGCTTGTTCACCGATAGCCGTTGTAGCTACGCCAAAGAAGATGGAGAATACTACCAACTGGAGTACCTCATTGGTAGCCATGGCCTCCATTACACTGCGCGGAATGATGTGCTCTACGAATTTTTCGAGTGAGAATTCCTGCTTTTTGGTCATCAGATCTTTGACCCCTTCGGTATCGGCTTGCGATAAATTGATGTAATGCCCCGGTTGAAAAAGATTGACGAGCACCAACCCAATGCTGAGCGAAACGAGTGAAGCCGTAATGAACCAGAGCATGGACTTTCCTCCTACCCTGCCCACGGCCGATAAATTACCGAGCTTGGCAATTCCCACCACCAGCGTAGAGAATACCAACGGTGCAATGATCATTTGCACCATTCGAATAAACACTTTACCCAGTAATTTGATATTGGCCGAAAATTCCTTGATAAAGGCCGGGTCGGCATTTACGTGAACCAGATACCCGACGGCAACACCTGCCAGCATCGATAACAAAATATAGGTAGTAAGCCGATTCGGTTTTTTCATGGCAAGCAGATTAAGCGTACGATACACCGAAAATCGGTAAAATCCGCCATTCAAAAAATTTTAGAAAGCCTTTATATTGTATTACCGTATGCCTGAAATGGAGTAACTTTCTTCTCTTATCAAACCCTGTGAATTATGCCGGAACAAACCCCCTCTTTTAAACCTACGCTGGGCCTTTTGGACGGAACTATGATCGTAGCGGGATCGATGATCGGATCGGGTATTTTTATTGTAAGCGCCGATATATTACGCAATGTAGGCAGTGCAGGATGGCTGATTGCTGTATGGGTGCTAACAGGGTTTATGACCATCACGGCCGCCGTAAGCTATGGAGAACTGAGTGGCATGTTTCCAAAGGCGGGAGGCCAGTATGTCTATTTGAAAGAAGCTTACAACCCCCTGATGGCATTTTTATATGGCTGGAGCTTTTTTGCTGTTATTCAAACTGCCACGATTGCGGCAGTAGGTGTAGCTTTTTCTAAATTTTTAGCCTACCTGGTTCCTGAACTGGGCAACAATCACTTGATCTATGATCTTGGTTTTTTAAAAATCTATGCAGGACAGCTGGTCGCGATCTTCATTATAATTTTACTCACCTATATCAACTCACGAGGAGTTCGAGAGGGAAAGTTTATTCAGACCATTTTTACCAGTGCAAAATTATTGGCCTTATTCGGATTGATCGCCTTTGGCTTCTTACTGACCAAAGAAAGCTACTGGAGTGCCAACTGGTCCACGGGTTTTACTGCCTTGCAAAATGCCGGCGTAAAAAACGAGTCAGGAACCTTAGTACCCGGCGCCTGGTTACCGATATCGGGGGCTGCACTCATGGGCGCTATCGCCGCTTCTATGGTGGGTTCGATCTTTAGCTCGGATGCCTGGAACAATGTTACGTTCATTGCCGGCGAAATGAAAAATCCGCAGCGCAACATCGGACTTAGTTTGTTACTAGGTACCTTGATCGTCACGATCATTTACGTTTCGGCAAATCTTATGTATTTGCACGTGTTGCCCATAGATCAACTGGCCTTCCCCACCGATGATCGGGTTGCCGTTGCCGCTGCCAATAGCATCTTTCCCTCGTTTGGAACGGTCTTGATCGCACTACTCATAATGGTATCAACCTTTGGTTGCAACAACGGCCTGATTATGGCCGGAGCCCGCGTATACTATACGATGGCCAAAGACGGTTTGTTCTTTAAAAAAGCCGGGGAGCTTAATAGCCAATCGGTACCCCAGTCCGCACTTTGGGTGCAGTGTGTAGTGGCCTCTATCTGGAGCCTGAGTGGCCGCTACGGACAGTTATTGGACATGATCTCTTTTGTGGTCGTCTTATTTTACATGCTGACCATTGCAGGTATTTTTATTTTACGCAAAAAACAGCCCGATCTGCCTCGCCCTTACCGGGCCTTTGGCTATCCTTTCTTACCTGCACTCTATATTTTGATGGGCGCAGCGTTTTGCTTGCTGCTCATCATCTATAAACCCGAGTATACATGGCCGGGCCTCATAATTGTGCTGCTGGGAATTCCGCTGTACTACCTGGCCCTGGGCCAACGGCCCTCTCCCACAAAAAATTAATGACTTTTAGCATCAATCACTATCTTAGACACTCCTAAAAACCAACGCATGAGCTTATTTGTAAAAAAGCCGCTGGACCAAATATTGGCACAAGCGGCCGACAGTGAGAAAGGTCTTAAGAGAACATTAGGCGCGGGCAACCTGGTCGCCTTGGGTATCGGTGCCATCATCGGAGCGGGATTATTCGTTCGTACCGCTGCTGCTGCCGGTCAGGCAGCCGGACCCGCTGTAACCATCTCGTTCATCATCGCAGCCATTGGCTGTGCCTTTGCGGGACTTTGTTATGCTGAATTTGCTTCGATGATTCCCATTGCCGGTAGTGCCTATGCCTACTCGTACGTTACCATGGGCGAGTTGATCGCCTGGATCATTGGATGGGCCCTGATTATGGAATACGCATTGGGTGCGGCCACCGTGGCCATTGCCTGGAGCGAATATCTTAATAAGTTATTGGGAGGGGCCGTCCCCTATGAATGGTGTCACTCTCCCTTCGAAAGCTATACCGATACGGCCGGCGTGTTGCACCAGGGCATCATGAATGCTCCTGCCCTGATCATCTTACTGGCCCTTACCCTTTTGCTGATCAAAGGAACGCAAGAGTCAGCCATTGTCAATGCGATCATCGTTTTCATAAAAGTGGCCATCGTCATTTTATTCATTGCCCTTGGCTGGCAGTATATCCGTCCCGAAAATCACACCCCTTACCTGATTCCCGAGGGAACGGCTGCGGTAACAGACCAGGCGGGTAAAATTATCGCCGATTACAGCGGCTGGAACAAGCATGGCTGGGGCGGCGTACTGGGCGGAGCAGCCATCGTATTCTTTGCCTTTATTGGATTCGATGCGGTAAGTACCGCTGCGCAAGAAGCCAAGAATCCTAAGCGAGATATGCCGATCGGCATAATGGGATCACTGGCGGTCTGTACCATCTTGTACATTTTGTTCGGGCATGTGCTGACCGGGGTAGCCCCCTGGACCGATTTTGTGGACCCCGAAAAAGGTAGGGAGGCTTCCGTAGCCTATGCCATTAGTACCTATATGAACGAATATCAATGGCTGGCCGATGCCGTTACCGTTGCAATTTTGGCAGGGTTCTCTTCGGTGATCTTGGTGATGTTGATGGGGCAAAGCCGCATCTTCTATACCATGAGTAATGATGGTCTTATTCCCAGCGCCTTTGGAGAGCTACATAAAAAATATCAAACGCCCTACAAAGCGAACTGGATCTTATTTGTATTTGTTGGTGCATTCGCCGCCTTTGTTCCCGGACATGTAGCGGGCGACCTGACTAGTTTTGGCACCCTGTTCGCCTTTGTGCTGGTGAGTATCGGGGTATGGATTCTGCGTGTTAAATCACCGAACATAGAAAGACCCTTCAGAACACCTGCCGTGCCATTGGTCTCTACCCTGGGCGCCCTCATTTGCCTGGCCATGATCGCCGGACTCGACGGGCAAACCCTTAAAGTAGCCATGATCTGGATGGTCATAGGGCTGGTGATCTACTTTACCTACAGTCGCCACAGAAGCAAATTAAAAACGTCTTAAATGACGTAAGAAAATAGTATGACGATCGCTTGCCAACGCTTCGTTATAAGAGACCGCCTCGTTGAGGCGGTTTTTCTTTTACCGCATTGCCGTATTTTTGCCACCCTTAATCCTCTACCGTATGGGACGCATATTTGAAGTAAGAAAGTCGACCATGTTCGCTCGCTGGGATCGCATGGCCAAGCAATTTACCCGCATTGGAAAAGAGATTGTGATCGCAGTCAAAGCCGGAGGCACCGATCCCAATACCAACCCTGCGCTGCGCCGATGCGTTCAAAATGCGAAATCGGTCAATATGCCGAAGGACCGGGTAGAGGCCGCCATTAAAAGAGCCCTCGGAAAAGAGATGGCCAACTACGACGAGATCTTGTACGAAGGATACGGACCGCATGGCGTGGCTATTTTGGTAGAAACGGCTACCGACAATCATGTACGTACCGTGGCCAATGTAAAATCGCATTTCAACAAAGGGGGCGGTGCACTAGGCAACAGTGGCAGCGTTTCTTTTCAGTTCAAAAAAATGGGTGTATTCAAATTAAAACCCGAGGGACTTGATGCCGAATCGTTAGAGCTGGAGTTGATCGATGCAGGGCTAGAAGAACTGGGCGAGAGCACCGGCGAAAATGGCGAGGAAATATTGGTAGCGCGATGTGGATTTACCGATTTTGGCAATATGCAAAAAGCTTTTGAGGACCGATCGATCACCCCGTTAAGCGCAGAACTCGAATGGATCCCCACGGTGACTGTTCCGGTAACCGATGAGCAAGCAGAAGATGTGAGCAAACTGATCGAAAAATTAGAACAAGACGAAGACGTACAGAAGGTCTTTCACAATATGGGATAAACCGCAATAGGGGTCTGATATTTTAAAGCTGGCAGCGAGGTCAGCCCCAAAAAATGTAGTGTGCGATACCGATTACTCGGCCATCATCTCTTTGATCACTCGTTCGATTTCCTCTGCATTCGGCTTACTGAAATAATCCCCGTCACTTCCATATGCAGGACGATGAGCCTTGGCAGTAATAGTGCGTGGTGTCACATCCAAATGACGATACCCTCCTTGTTCTTCCATCACTTGATTGTACATGTACGCTGCTGCCCCCCCGGGAACGTCTTCATCTACAAAGACAATACGGTTCGTCTTTTTGAGCGAATCGAGAATATGATGATGCAGATCGAAGGGAAGCAGCGTTTGCACATCGATCAACTCACAACTAATACCGGCTTGCTCTAGTCGCTGTACCGCTTCGGCTATCACTCGCAGTGTTGAGCCATACGAAACGATCGTTACATCCGTGCCCGCATGAATGACCTCGGGGACCCCTAGCGCCACCGTGAAACTGTCGAGATTAGAAGGCAACTTCTCTTTTAATCGATAACCATTGAGACATTCAATAACCAAGCCCGGATCGTTACTGTTCAGCAGCGTATTATACATGCCGGCAGCCTGCGTCATGTTACGCGGCACACAAACATGCATGCCTCGCAACGAATTAATGATCATTCCCATGGGTGACCCGCTGTGCCAGATGCCTTCCAGACGATGCCCACGAGTGCGGACTATGAGCGGGCAACTTTGGCGACCCGCTGTGCGATAGTGCAGCGTAGCCACATCATCACTAAGGGGTTGCAACCCGTATAGTAAATAGTCGAGGTATTGAATTTCTGCAATAGGACGAAGTCCTCGCAATGCCATTCCAATACCACTCCCCATAATGGTGAGTTCACGAATGCCGGT
>JBJTFT010000056.1:0-10661 GCA_046093525.1 Sphingomonadales bacterium
ATCAATTACTTATATATAAAATAAGTTTTGCGGAAGTGCCTGCCCCCTGCCGCCCATTTGCAAGGAGGATGCGCATCTCGGGCTTCGTTGTGCTGAGCGATATCAGTACCACAGCTGAAAGGCATCATTGAATCGGGACAAAATATAAAGTAGCTTAGTATCATCAAATAGAAAAATTAAAGGATAACGGCATGAAAAGTATTACTAAATTATTGGTAGCCCTCGGGGCAGGATTAGCGGTCGGGGGCTTGTTGGGCGTTCTTTTTGCGCCCCGAAAAGGAAAGGAAACGCGCGAAAAGTTAAAAGAAGACGGGGCCAGGTTAAAAACCCAACTCAGTGAAAAGCTCTCTTGGGGCAAACAGAAGATGGCCGAGCAACTCAGCAAGGCCGATCGCCAGGTAGATGAGTTGATCTGACCTCCCCTACAATAGCCCCCTTTAAAAATTAACCTGTTAAAATCACGTATGTCCGAAGAGCTCCACCGAATTGAAGCCCTGGTAGAGAAGTTAAAGAGTTATCTCAATACCCGGTTGGCCGAGTTGAAATTGGCCCTGGCCGAAAAAACGGCCAACGTAATGGCAGTAGTGGTCGCCGTCTTGTTGGCCGCGTTGATGTTCTTTCTATTTCTAACCCTGCTAATGGTAGGTGTTGCGCTACTAATTGGTGAGTGGCTACACAGCTATTGGCTGGGATTTTTTATTACAGCAGGGATCGTGCTGGTACTGGCATTGATCGGGTGGCAAACCAAAGATCGCTGGCTACGCATTCCGATCATGAATTTGCTATTGACCGTTTTTTTTAACGACAACAGTGATGAAACGCATTAGAACGCTCCAAGAGCTGGAGTACGAAAAAATGCGACTGCGACTACAGCGGCTGGAGCAGGAAAGGTCTTTACAAAAAGAGTGGAGCGACCTCAAACTTACGGTAGCGGGCAGAATATTGCTACACAAGACCCTTGATAGGGTAACCAGCGAAAAGTCGACCACCTCCGATTGGTTTACGTCACTTTTACAGGTTGGTGCTGCCGCTCTTGGGGAAAAACTGGGGCAATTGACCGGGCAAAAAATAGAGAACACCCTCCGCCAGGTACTGCGGCTAGGCCTGAACGCATGGAGAAAAAATAGAAATTCATAAGGGTGGCAGCGGATTTGAGTTATTTTTAAGGCCCAACCGTTGCCGCTGATGCCCCGCCCTAAGGACACTACACTTTCCGAGCTAAAAAACACTTCGCGGCTCTTGGCGCAGCAAAAGAAAAAGCTGGAGCAGGAGCTTTATGAAGTCCGATTTCACCTGAATACCTTACTCGAGGTCAACGATACGATCCACTACATCATCTATCCCCAACGTCCCGAAAAGAATTTTTTTTCGCCCCGCTGGGATAAAGCACTAGGTTTTTCGCCGCAGCAGACCTTGCACCCCCTGGCTGAAAAGAAGAATGGAGTAGTCCTTGATTCACTCTCGCACTACGAGGAATGTATAGAGCAATTACAAAAAAATAAAAGGGTCCAATTCAGGTACCAGTATCAACACCCCCGATCCGGAAAGATCCTTTCGCTTCAAGAGGAGATCATCATCAAATATGATGTATTGGCCGATCAGGAAGTATGGTCAGGAGCCATTACCGATATCAGCGAAGCGGAGTTCTTCAAAGAATATATTGCGGAGAGCGAAAAACGATTTAAAAGTATCACCGACAGCTTACCTATCATGATCTGGGTAACGGACGAGGAGGATAACATTACTTATTTCAACGAAAAATCCTACTCCTTCTTCGATATTAAAAAGGGGCAATCGTTGCAGCTGGGCGACTTTGGACCGATCGTGGATCCGGCCGACAAAGAGCGTGTGTTTGCGGAATGGGACCGGCAAAAAGAAAATAGACAAGCACTTTATTTCGAAGTACTGATCACCGATCGACATAAGGAGAGACGATACTTGGCCATTGAGGCCATCCCACGAATCTTGCCCGGTGGTCAATTTATTGGGTATATCGGTGCCGCCTTTGACCTCAGCAAAGAATATCGGTACAAGCTAGGCATGGAGAGCGCCTTCTCCTTACTTAAGGCAAGTGAGGAAAAGTACAGAAAGCTCTTCGAGAACATGCAACTCGGAGTTCTCGAGGTAGATGACCAAGATAAGATCCGTTACGCCAATGAGGCCTTTTTGAAAATGAGCGGCTATGGCGCAGATGAACTTTTTGGGAAAAAGGCCGGTCGACTATTCTGTGGCAATAAAGAAAGTGAGGAGATCTTGAAAACACAGCAACAAGTTCGCCGGCAGGGAATGGAGTCAGGATATGAGATTCAATTCAAAAAAAAGAATGGGACGCTGGCCACGGTCATCATCAGCGGCACTCCCTTATTCGATAAAAAGGGTAAGGTAAAGGGATCGGTCGGCATCCATTGGGATGTGACCAACGTGAGGGCTTTGGAGAAAGCCTTGCTCGAAAATAAGATCAATAAAGAAAAGGAGTTGATAGAGGCCAAGTTACAGGCCGAAGAGGAACAGCGTGTACAGATCGGTCGCGATCTGCACGATGGGGTTGGTCAACTATTAGTCTACCTGAGCATGCAATTAGGCGTAGTCAAAATAAAAAAAACCTTCAATGAATCCGAGCTGGAACAACTCGAAAAATCGGCAAGGAGCGCCCTAGAGCAGGTACGCTCTCTCTCCAGAACGTTGGCCCCGCCCGCTCTAAGAGACCTGGGTCTTCGAGATGCGATCAAAGAATTGGTAGATAGCTATGCCATTTTAGAAAAAACCGAATTGGAATTGGATATTTATCGGCAAGCCGAAGATTATAATCTTTACATGGATAAAAAGATCGTCGTGTATCGGATCTTACAAGAGTTATTGTCCAACACTTTCAAGCATGCCCAGGCAAGAAAAATCCGAATTAGGCTGTCCTTTGACCAAAAGCAATTTCAGCTGGAGTATTACGATGATGGAGTTGGATTTGATCCCGCCGGTATTAAAAAAGGAGTGGGACTTGAATCGATCAAATCAAGGGTCGCTTTTTATAAAGGGACCGTTCGCATTGATGCTACGCCCGGCAGCGGAAGCAAGACCCTTATTCAACTTCCGATTAGTTAATCCCTTTCGACATGCAGCAGGTCAACAATAGCCGCTATCGCCAAATGAAAAAGATTATCGCTTTCGTAGTGATCGTATTTGCCAAGGTCACCGTTAGCAGAGGTCAAGATACCCTGGAGTTGTTTTTGAACAGGGCTGATATTCCCGTAGCTGCCAAAGTAGATCGACTCAATGGAATGGCCAGGGATCTTTCGTACGTAAACCCACTGCGGGCAACCGACCTTTCATATCGGGCCTTGCAGCTAGGTCAACAGGCCGATTATCCAAGAGGAGTGGCTTACGCTTTACGAGGAATCGCCAGCTCGCTGCTCACCGAAGAAAGGCTTTATCTGTGCATGAAGAATCTGCAACGTTCGCTGCAGATCTTTCGTACTCTTGATGACTCTACCGGAATGGCAGGCTGTTACATTTCGCTCGGGCATCTGTATCGCAGACTGCAAAATCGCGATCAAGAACTTTATTACCATCAGAGGGCCTTTGATTTTTTTTACCGACAGGGAATTGCGGAGCGAGTGGGCGTTACCACGCACAATCTCGGAGAAACCTTTTATAATCGGAGAGACTTCGCGAGAGCGACAGCATTAACGCAGCGCGCCATTAAAATTAATGATTCGCTTCGCAACCTTACTGTGTTATCGGCTTGCTACCGGGTCATGGGGAATATCAAGCTTGCCCAGGCCGATAAAGCTGCCGCCGCCTACTGGTATCAAAAAACACTGGAGATCTCCGACCGGCTGGGGGTCGGTGCTCAAAAAGTGGCCACCGTCGACGCATTATCACAGCTGGCAAATATTTTGATAGCTAAAAATCAATCGCAACAAGCCCTGGTTGAATTACAGAAAGCCCTTCGGATCGTAAAAGAGAATCGCCTCTTCAACTACGTACAACCGCTTTACGAAACGACCATAAAAATTCAGGTAGAAAACGGTTCACTACAGGCCCTACGCCAAACACTGGCAGACTATAGCAAGACCAACACCGAGCTAAACATACTGAAAACAGAGGTGATGTTCCGCTTTATGGAAACCATGCTGCAGGTAGATTCACTGGAGCAGATGTCTACCGAACTACAAGCGAAAAACCTGAACCAAAAAAAGCTATTAGACGAAAAAAATAGTCGCACCCGCTTGACGGCCATCTTTCTGGTCAGCCTCTTGATCCTATCGGTCATTTTAGCCTACAATGTGTTCATGCTTAGAAAAGCCAATCAATTACTGACCGAACAGCGGGCCATGATGCGGGAACAAAATCAACAACTCGAGGAACTCAACAAGCTAAAAAATAAATTCCTGAGTATCTTGTCTCATGATATCAAGGCCCCATTACAAGGATTAAAAAGTTATGTTGGTATACTACAAAAGGGTGGGGAGCAGATCCAACGCGGGCAACTACTGCAATTTGCGGCCGAGCTGGAGCAACAGCTGGATATTACCACCAAAATGGCCGATAACCTGATTGTCTGGGCCAAACTACAAATGAAAATGGCCAGCACCCAGCCTCAATTAGTGGTGGTAGGTGATGCAATAAAAGATAACATACGGCTATACGAGCAGATGGCCAGCGAAAAAAAACTAATCATTCAATACGGCGAAGTTGGTCAGACCACGGCTTGGGCAGATCGAGATCAACTTAATTTTATCCTCCGTAATCTTATCCATAATGCCATCAAATACAGCCCACCCAACACGTCTCTGCAAGTGGCATCGCACAACGAGGAGGGTCGCTGTATAATGACCGTTTGTGATAACGGTGAGGGCATGAGCCAAGAGATGCTCGATCAGCTCAGTCGATATGATCCCATGATCTCTAAAACAGGAACCGCCGGAGAAGAGGGAACAGGGTTAGGATTGCGTATTTGCCTCGAGTTCGCACAGCTCAACCGAGGAGAGCTTACAGTAAACAACAATCCCTCCGGGCAAGGAAGCTGCTTTACGCTTCGCCTACCTGCACATCAAGCATAAAAAAAGCTATCCCGAAGGATAGCTTTTACAAGTTCCGTGTTTGCGAAGTTTAGCTCAGATGTTTACCGAGGTACTTGGCAATTTCGAACATAGACACCTGGCCTTTGTTACCGAAAACCAGCTTCAGCTTGGCATCGGTGTTGACCATACGTCTGTTCTTGTTGTCCTGAAGTTTGTTGGCTTTGATGTAACCCCAAATCTTCTTGACAGCCTCGGTACGAGCGAGAGGCTTAGCCCCTACTACAGCGCCCAGAGCGGCACTAGGAGTCATTGCTTTCATGAAAGCCGCATTAGGCTTACGAGCAGACTTTTTCTTAGCAGGTTTTTTCTTTGCCGCTTTTTTAGCGGGCTTCTTCTTTGCTGCTTTTTTGGCTACTTTCTTAGCAGCTTTCTTAGCAGGCTTTTTGGCAGCTTTTTTGGCCGCTTTTTTCTTGGTTGCCATTTTTCTAAATTTAGAATGTTAATGGGTAAAGAGCTTTTCCGGTATCAAATATAGATTTTTTTGCTGCACGGCAAATTCCCCGGGAAATTTTTTATATCCACCGATGGGGATTTCTTTCAACTGCCAACAATTCCCTTGCTTTGCACTATGGATATTTCATGGCTATCCCGCACCTCACTGCTCATTGGAGAAACGGCTGTTCGACACCTGAATAACGCACACGTTATGGTCGTGGGCCTGGGGGGCGTAGGCTCCTATGCTGCGGAGTTCATCGCGCGTAGCGGCATAGGGAAAATGACCATTATCGACGGAGATACGGTCGATCCTTCCAACAGAAACCGACAGCTGCCGGCCCTCTTTACCACGCACGGAATGCCCAAGGCCACCCTTATGCAAGAGCGGCTACTAGCCATCAATCCCGAACTGGACCTAAGGGTTGTACCCTCTTTTGTCTCTCCCGAAATGGTCGCGGCACAGCTAGCCCAACAACCTGATTATATCATTGACGCCATTGACAGTATCACGCCAAAACTCACCTTTATCAAGATGGCGTTCGAAAGTGGCATCGCACTGGTCAGTAGCATGGGGGCTGGGGCCAAACTCGATCCCACCCAATTGCAAGTAGTCGATATTGCCAAGACCTACAACTGTCCTTTTGCTCAACAAATACGCAAACAACTCAAGCACAAGTACGGTATTCGAAAAGGAATAAAAGTGGTTTTCTCTCCGGAGAAACCACGCAAAGAAAGTCTGATGCTCACGGACGGAAGCAATTTTAAAAAATCGGCCTATGGCACCATTTCTTATTTACCTGCCACCTTTGGTGCGGTGGCGGCCTCTGTAGTGATCCGAGATCTTATGGCCACCACCCCACATTGAGCAATATCAGTTAGACACTAGGATTTTATCAGTTGATGCCATCGTTCCTACCGCTATCTTGTCTTTGACAGCTATGTATTTTACCGATAGAAAAGAGGCGGCTATCCAATTGGCCAAACTAGTCTCTGCCCATAAAGGACCGCAGACCCTTGTACTGGCCATTCCCCGGGGAGGTGTTCCTATTGGCTATGTATTGGCCAACCAACTAGAGGCTCCTATCGATTTACTGATGGCCAAAAGGATCGGTTTTCCGGGCGACCCCGAATATGCCATCGGTGCCGTGTGTGAGAACGAGACCATCATAGACGAGAATAGTGGTGTTAGCCCGGAGTATATTATCCAACAGCGAGATAAGATCAAAAAAGAACTCAAATACCGCTATACGATATTAACTGGCCGCCAACGGGCCCTTTCGGTGCAACGGAAAAAAGTGATCCTTGTCGATGATGGCATTGCCACAGGGCGCACCATGCTGGCTGCCGTGCGGGCCATTCGAAAACAGCGACCCGCTTCGCTGATCATTGCCGTTCCGGTTTGCTCGTTCGAGGCCAGCACCAGACTAAAACCCGAGGTAGACGAACTGGTCAGCTGCTATTATCCCGATCCTTTTGTGGGTGTAGGAAGATTCTATAGGGAGTTTACACAGGTTACAGACCAAGAAGTGATAGGCATGCTCCGATCAACCAGCCCTAGCAGTCCATCCCCCGTTATAGAATGAAGAAACGGTCTTTGCCATACTATGTGATCAATGCGATTACCTTGTACCGTGTACTGGCAGCGCCTTTTTTACTAGGTTTATTACTGAGCGGGCCACCCGCGTGGTTCAAGTGGATGGTAGGGATCAGCTTCTTTACCGATATGATCGATGGGGTACTGGCAAGATTCTTTAACGTCAATAGTGCATTTGGCGCGCGACTGGATTCCATTGGGGACGATTTGACCGTACTAGTCACAACAGCGGGGTTACTTATGATCAAACCTGACTTCCTGGCCAAGCATTGGGCCTGGCTCGTTCCATTAGCAGTATTGTTTTTGATACAGACAGGATATGCGCTCTATCGATACAAGCGTATCTCCAGCTTTCACACCCGATTGGCCAAATTGGCCGCCTTTACGCAAGGGATTTTCTTGATGACCTTCTGGTTTTTCGATACAATCCATTATCCCCTGTTCTATACCATCGTCATTATCACCATGCTCGAGCTGGTTGAAGAGATTGTACTGGTAGCTTGGTGTAAAGAATGGACTACCGATGTTAAAGGTCTTTACTGGGTGTGGAAGAAACGGCAATGATTCCTTTACCGACAATATCGTCGACGATCAGCTTGCCATACTCCTTACCCAGCACGTCAGATGAAGAAGGATCAAAACTTTGGCTTTGCGCCGAATAGATCAATTTACCATCCGAAAGATCATAGAGGTTGCTCTCCCAGAAATAACGCGTATTGGTAGTATAGTAACCCGGCGAATAGATACGCCCGTATAGGGTACGAGAGTAGCCCCAGAAACGATCGTAATAGAACCCATAGGGGGTAAACTGCATTTGCCCGGGCACATAGTAACGCTCCCGTTCCTTATCGAGTAAGACAATGGTCAATATGCCATCGACGCCCGAGTTGGCCAGCTTTGCAAGCGCCTCCTTTTCCGTCAACTGATCAAACTCCTTGGGGCCATACAGCTCACAGGCACATACGGCTTCTTGGCCCCGGGAACGAAGATGGTCGGCGAGCGATTGCTCCATATGCTCTCGTAACGTGCGGTCTCTGTCGTGAATCAATCCCAAAACGATCACTTTCTTAAAAAGTACCGGGGTCGTGGGGCGAGGCGACCAAGAACTGGTAATACGAGAGGCGGTAGAACAAGCCGCCAATAATACGAGCAGCCCCATACCCCAAAAAAACAGATGGCATTTTTTCATACCGAAAAAATATTTCCGGTAAGCTATCACGGCGGTCCGTACAAGGCAATGATGCCGATCAGCGACGCTCAGCTACTGCGCATTGCTTGCATTTTCCCTGTACCAAGATCTCTATCTGATCGGTAGAATAGCCCTTGGGCAGGCATATGACGGGCGTTACCACTTCGTCGAGGCAGAAGGTTTGATCGCACTGGGTACAAACAAAATGGATATGTTCATGACGATGATGGCCATCGCCACATTCATCTTTGCACAAGGCATACCGAATAGCGTTGTCTGCAGACGGTATGGTGTGGATCAGCCCTCGGTCCACAAAGGTCTGAAGCGTGCGGTAGATAGTAACCCGGTCAAATACATCGCCGGCTTTTTTTTCGATATCTCCATGCGAGAGGGCACCCGGCCGATCCAAAAAAAGCTGCAGAATACGCTTGCGACTCTCGGTAACGCTCAGCGTCTGACGCTTGAGCAATTCGATCACTTTTTTATCACTGGCGGTGGCGATACGGGGCATGAGGCTATAAAATTAATTCTTCTCGCTCAGTAGTTTTTGGGCATCTGCGATCAGTTGCTTTACCTCCGATTCCTTTAAACCGTCATAGATCTTTTTTACGTCACCATTTCGGTCTACCAGGGCCCAAAACTGGGTATGTAAAAAATCATCCTCCATAGAGGTCAGGTTATTCGCCGGGTCGTCTATGGTATAGCTAATACGAGCCGTGTAGTAAAGACTGTCTTTGCGCCCGGTCAAAAAGATCCATTTTTTCGTGTCAACCTGCAAGGAATCAGCATAGTTTTTTAGCCGGGCCACAGAATCGGTTTCAGGGTCGCAGGTGTGAGAGAGTAATCTAAAATCAGGGTCTTGGTGCAACGCGTCATACACTTCTTTCAGATGGTTGTTCATCTTGGGGCAGATGCCCTTGCAAGTCGTAAAAAAATAAGAAGCCACATAGACCTTTCCCTGCACCTCTTTTTGGGTAAAGGGAATGCTGTCTTGGGTCAAGAAACGAAAAGGTCGCACATAGCTAACGGGTGCCACTCCCTTTTTCGTATACCCCGGAATGACCAGCGCCAGCGTGGCATAAAAGATCAATGCCAGCGCTACAAAAAATAACAAGTAGATCCACCCTCTTTTCGACATACCACCAAATTGAGGCACAAAATTACGAAACGCTTTCCTGCTGATAATGAGCAATTGAAGATTTTTGCAACTATGTTGCTATTTCGGTAATTTTGCCCTATGCGTTACCGGATCAATTGGGATTGGCTGGGCATTAGTGCGTCGGTTATATGCGCCATTCACTGCGCCCTGCTGCCACTGCTACTGACCAGTCTGCCGCTTTTCGGTGTCAACATTATCCACCCTTTGGGTTTTGAACTGGGAATGATCGCGCTGGCACTGGTCATCGGTAGCTACTCCATGTACCACGGCTACAAAAAACATCACCACCGCTTGACTCCCTGGCTGCTTTTTTTATTGGGAGGAGCTTTTTTGATCCTCAAACAGCTATTTCCCGATCGCCAGCTCTTGCTGCTGATCCCCGCTGTTGGGCTTATCGTCTATGCACACCTGCTCAACGTGCGCAGCTGCCGATCGCATAATCATGCGCATACTGATGATTGCAGGCATTAGCAAGATCTTTTTAGTTAGGCTTTCGGCCTATTTCGACCTGTAGTAGTATACTGGCATTCTCTACTCGGTTCTTTCGAGAACGGGCTTTGAGAAAAAATAAATAAGGGGCTGCCGTCCACTTGTCAGAAAAATAGCGTTCAAAACATTCAGCCCTCTCTGCATGGGTGCTGTACAAAACCTCAACTTGCCGGGCTTCTCCTCGCTCAATTCCTAAGAAACGAACCGCAAGAACAAACGAGGCGGGCAACTCAATGGGAGCAGGTAAAACTATTCTTGCCTGTGTAATTGGAATATCAGCCGCTTGTATTCTAAAAAATTGCTCATATACCTTTTCTGAAGGTAATTTTTTTGTCTGATCAAGGTAATATACAGAAAAATATAAAAGCTGAGTGGTCTGTAACAAAGGAGCGAAATGTAGTGTAAAAGCACCCAGTATAGATAAAGAGTCCTTTACAGTGAACAAACGACCCAATTCTAATTGAGGAAACATCATTATTCTACCATCTGCAATTTTTGATGAAGACCCTAACACGTTGACGGCAATAAAATCGTTCGCTGAGAGATCGAGCAGGGGCAGCTCAACTACATTACGTTGCAACGATATATCTGCGCCCTGCTTAACTTGTTGACTGGGAATAAACACTTGAGTATAGCCTACTCTCGAAAAGAAAAGGGTATCCCCTGCTAAAAACGGAATAACCACTATCCCCTGGCTATCGGCCATTGAACAAACAC
>JBJTFT010000057.1:0-4119 GCA_046093525.1 Sphingomonadales bacterium
GCATAAGGAGTATTATATTCGCTCCCAAATCTCAAAGGAATAATTAAACGCATTCTTGGTATCGGCCTCTTGCCGATGCTGGCTAGTCAACTTCCAAAGCTGGTTATCGAGGGCAGGAAAAAACGTGTCGGCCTCAGGCGCTGCCTCTACACGGGTCATGTAGATCCGATGGGCCCGGGGTAAAAAAATAGAATAGATCTCTCCGCCCCCTATTACCATCACCTCTTTGGCATGCACCGAACCGGCCTCTTGCAAGGCCTCCTCAGGGGTAGTCACCACTTTTACTTCTTCGTTAGCCGGTGACCAATCTTTACGGCGGGTAAGAACAATGTTGCTACGCCCCGGCAAGGGACCGGAAAGAGAAGCATAGGTCTTTCTCCCCATGATAATGGGCAATCCCCACGTAATGTTCTTAAAATGGCGAAGATCGGCCGGCAGATGCCAGGGAAGCGCCCCTTGCTTGCCAATGGCACGATTTGAGGCGGCGGCGACTACCAGCGAAATGATCATGGGACTACAATTAGCTACAAAAATAACTATTCTATGCTCAGACGGCGACAGGCGCTTTAATGGCCGGATGGTGCTGGTAATTGAGCAACGTAAAATCTTCGTAGCAAAACGAAAAAATATCGGTCACACCAGCATTAAGCTGCAATGTAGGCAGCGGATAGGGATCTCGGCTCAATTGTAACAGTACTTGCTCCCGGTGATTGTTGTATATGTGGACATCGCCGAACGTGTGCACAAAATCGCCCACCCCCAGCCCACAAACCTGGGCGATCATGTGGGTGAGTAACGCATACGAAGCAATATTGAAAGGCACCCCTAAAAAAACATCGGCGCTGCGCTGGTAAAGTTGACAACTCAGTTTCCCATTGGCTACATAGAATTGGAACAAGGCATGGCAAGGCATTAAAGCCATCTGTGGAAGATCGGCCACGTTCCAGGCACTTACGATCAAGCGTCGACTGTCGGGATTGTTTTTAATTTGCGCAATAAGATCCTTGATCTGGTCCACTACTTTTCCATCCTTTCCTTCCCAACTGCGCCACTGCTTTCCGTACACTGGCCCTAAGTCTCCTTGTTCATTGGCCCATTCGTCCCAAATGCTCACGCCATTCTCTTTGAGATAAGCGATATTGGTCGATCCTTTTAAGAACCACAACAATTCGTAGATGATACTTTTTAGGTGTAACTTTTTGGTGGTTACCAGCGGAAATCCTTTTTCGAGATCGAACCGAAACTGATAACCAAACACGCTCTGCGTTCCCGTACCGGTTCTGTCGGTCTTTTGCACGCCGTTATCAAGAATATGCCGAAGCAGCTGGTGATATTGTTGCATAACGCAAATTAAGCGGAATGCCTTCTTCTGTCCAACTCTTTTTGAATAAGACCCAGCTCCCGTCCGGTCTGTCCTTTTACCGACGTATTTTCTTGTGCCCGGCGCATCAGGTAAGGAATGACATCTTCGATAGGGCCAAAAGGCAGATACTTGCTAACACTGGCCCCTGCCTTCGAGAGATTGAACGTGATGTTATCGCTCATACCATACAACTGGCTCCAGTGAATGTGAGGATGACGAAGTGATTGGCCCATTTGTTGCATCAGCCGGGTGGCCAATAGATTGCTATGCTCATTGTGAGAGGCCACGATAATAGCCGTGCGTTCGATCCGATCGATACAAAAATGCAGCGCCTGGTCGTAATCTTGATCTACCGCCTGCTTATTAGCATGAATGGGAGATAAGTATCCCTTTTCGTGGGCTCTTTTGCGTTCTTTTTCCATGTAAGCCCCTCGCACCAATTTTACGGCCAGTATACATTGGTTAGCAGAAGATATTGCCGCGCAGTCTTGCAAGAATCTGAAACGGTCGTGGCGATAAAGCTGTATGGTGTTATACACAATGGGCCTTTCTTTATTAAACTGCTCCATCATCTGCATGGCCAGTGCATCGATCGGCTCCTGTATCCAACTTTCTTCGGCATCTATGGCGACCCCTACTTTCTGTTGGGCCGCCCGGGTACAGAGGTGATGGACCCGAGCATATACTTTTTGCCACTCCGCCCGCAAAGAAGGGTCCAACAAGGCAAGCATCTGTTGGTAACGATCCAATAGATCGCCCGATTGAGCTGCCATCGATTGATGCAATTGCTCCAGCAATCCAAAACGAGCGAAACCCGTTACTTTGATACTCATAAAAGGGATCGAGGAGGCCGCTGCATGATCGATGACCCGACTAAACTCCTGTACAGCCTTGTCAAAGTTATCCTCGCCCTCTTTTCCCTCCACCCCATAGTCCAAGATGATCTGCACCCCATACTGTTGGAGCGATGCAGCCACCGCTTGCGTACTTTCCAAGGTTTCTCCCCCTACAAATTGAGCGAACAATGTCTTTCGTAAAAGTCCCTTGATAGGAAGGCCCACCCTGATGGCCCATGGAGTTAATCGGGTTCCTAACGAGACCAGCCAGGGATAGGACATGATAGAAAAAAGAAACCGAGCCTTGCGAAGAGCACTATCCGACTTGTATTCGAAAGCATACTCGGTATTATCGAAAGAGATAACGGGATCAGGTACGGCCATGGCAAGCGATTTGTTTCTACTAGAAGAGGATCTTCTGTTTGACTGCGCAAAAATAATCGATGCAAGTCGGATTAGTGGCCAAAAAAATCAGATCGCCTGATGATTGAAAGGCTGCAGCACCATTTCACTGACTACTCCACTGGCTGGTTGCTGACAAAGGAACCAGATGGCCCGGGCAGCTTCTTCGGCCTGAATCATTTTATCGCGCTGCACGCGCAGATCGATCGTATCCCAAAAGGCAGAATCAACGCCACCCAGATAAATATTGGTAAAACGAATGTCGGTGCGTTTGATCTCCTCGCGAATGCTTTGCATCATACCTACCAGTCCGTATTTAGAGGCACAGTAGGCAGCGGCACCGGCCATGGGTACTTTTCCGAGTACTCCGGGTATATTGATGATCAGTCCCTTTTTTACCTCTTTCATGGCCGGTAAAAAAGATTTGACCAACAAGAAGGGCGCGATCAAATTAGAACGCAAACTTTGTAACAGATCGGACTCCGTTAACTGATCGATGGGCCGAATGATGCCCACCCCCGAAGCATTGATCAGAATATCGATGTTGCCGAACACTGCAAAGTACTGCTGGTGGAGTGCGCGCACCTGAGATTCGTCGGATAGGTCGGCGCTACAATACTGAGAAGGGGGCAGATTCAATTCGGCTGCCAGTGCGCTCAGCTTGGCAGCATTGCGACCGGTCACAAAGAGGCGGGCGCCACCCGCTACGAGCAGCCGGGCCGCCGATGCACCAATACCACCGGTGGCTCCGGTCAATAAGATCTGTTTTCCCTTGATGGTTTCCATAGGACAGTTTGTACAAGAACAATTACTCCGATCAATTGTTTACCCAACTTGGTATGAGTTCCATTACCCTACTCTTTCCGCACCAACTCTTTGAAGCGCATCCCGCCTTGCAAAAAGACAGACCCGTATGGCTGGTCGAAGATTCACTATTCTTTACGCAGTATCCCTTTCACCAGCAAAAGATCGTACTGCACCGGGCTTCAATGCAAGCCTATGCACAATCGCTGGAGCAAAAAGGTTACACCATAAACTATGTGGAAGCTCGGCAAAAAACTGCCGAACTCAGACAACTGATACGATCCTTAGCCGCCAAAAAGATAAAGACCATTCACTACGCGGACACGGTCGACCACTGGATCGAAAAAAGGTTGCGGCAAGCGGCCGCATTGACCGGTATAACACTTGTTACCTACGTCACACCTGCCTTTCTGAATCAACTGAACGAGATCAAGGAATACTTCGATAAACGAAAGACCTATTTTCAAACCGACTTTTATATTCAGCAACGCAAACAGCGAAAATGGCTGCTGAAAAACGAAAAGGAACCCGTGGGTGACAAATGGACCTTTGATACCGACAATAGAAAATCGTATCCAAAAGGCAAAAAAGCACCTGCTCACTATCCCGCTACAGATAACAAATTTCTAAAAGAGGCTGTACGCTATGCTCGCGAGCACTTTGCCACTAACCCGGGCGCTACCGATCAATTTTCTTACCCGGTAACCCGAAAAG
>JBJTFT010000058.1:0-12212 GCA_046093525.1 Sphingomonadales bacterium
GAATATCGTAGACTTCTTGTGTCATGCATCATTGCCGGTGCAAGCCGAGGCGCCGTTACGAGAAGGCAGAGAACAACGAACCGATATGAGCCGCATGAAGGCCAACAAAGAAGAGATAGACCGAGCGGGGCAGGATTATTCTGCTAACGAAAACGATAAGGCGGTTCCAGTATCGGCCGGGCCGCGCATTGGTCGCAACGACCCCTGCCCTTGCGGTAGCGGCAAGAAATACAAGCAATGCCACGGCCGGGAGTAACGATCAGAATCCCTTCTTACTCTTGATGTCGTATTTCTGTTCGAATCGTTCGTTGAGGAGCTTATGCTTATCGGTCAGATCGATCTTGCGTCCTTGAATGTAAGCCGCCGTTACGTTGCTACTGCGCATGTCGAGCAAGTCGCCATTACTAACCACTATATTGGCATCTTTTCCTACTTCGATACTTCCGGTCTTATCGGCAACGCCCATAATACGAGCCGCATTAAGGGTGATGGCAGCAAGTGCTTCCTCTTTACCCAGCCCATACGCAGCGGCCGTACCGGCATTGAAGGCCAGGTTGCGACCTCTGGTCTGTGAATCATCATCGGATATAGCGAACAATACACCGGCCTTTTGCAATTGCGCAGCGGTCTTGTAAGGTTGATCCACATCATCGTCGGTGGCCGTAGGCAGGCTATGGGGTTGCTGTAAGATAACAGACACCTTATGCTCGCGGAGCAGATCGGCCACTTGATAACTCTCGCTCCCCCCCACGATCACCATATCAAATCCAAACTCTTTTACAAAGTCGAGCGCAACCAAGATCTGCCTGGCCGTATTGGCATGTACATATAAGCGTTGTTTTTTGTTGAATAACGTGCGCACGGCATCGAACTTCAGGTTCGTTTTTTCAGGTGCTGTTAGTTGGTGATAGACCTGGGCCTCTCTGAAAAAAGTCTTGAGTCCTTCGATCTTTTCCAATCCTTCTTTTACAGGATCGGAACCACCCTGGCCACCGCCCATTCCGCCAAATCCGCCACCTCTGCCACCGAAAGCCGGACGAGGTAATAAGGAGGGCATGTACACATGCATACCCGCATCGGTGCTATAGGCCGCATCTTCCCAGTTCCAGGCATCGAGTTGCACCACCGAAGAACTGCCGGCCACAAAATTTCCCTGGGGCACTACATTAGCCAAGAGAATTCCGTTGGATCGCAACGTATTGATGACTTTTGAATCTGAGTTGTACGCTACAATGGAGCGAACACTGGGATTCAACTCGCCAATCTCCCTCACATCTTGCGTGGCACGAACCGCACTGATCTCTACCAGACCCAAACTACTGTTTGGTAAGATGAGACCGGGATAGATGTCTTGCCCCTGCAAGTCGGTAACCGGCGCATCGGCCGCTATGGAAATATTATTGCCGACCGCTTCGATCTTTCCGTTGGTCACTTTAATGGTTCCTTTGCTGATGACCTGGCCATTACCTACGTGAATAGTGGCATTGGTCAGGTAATAAGATCCTTTTTGCTCCTTGGCCGGCATGACGGTCTCTTGCGCCGCTGTAATGAGCGTAAAAAAAGAAAGACTGATAAATAAGAATATCTTTTGCATGGGAATCAGTTTTAGTCGTTGAGGTTTTCATCGTTATCAATGACCAGCAGACCATGGCTGTGGCCATGATCGTGACAAGTATGCATCAGCTGATAGCTGGGCTGTGCTGGAACGGTGGGCGCACCGGCGCGTTTTTCGCCATTCATCTTTCTAACCAGGCGCAAGCGCTCGGCATCAACTTGCTTTTGCTGCTGCTCGTCGCGTGCCCTATCAAAGTATACCGTGCCATCGACGATGGTGTAAAGTGATTTGGCATAGATGCTGAGCGGATGATCGCTCCAGAGCACCACATCCGCATCTTTTCCAACGCGAAGGCTTCCTACCTTTTCGTCGACATGAAGCATAATGGCCGGGTTGAGCGTGACCATTTTCAGCGCTTCTTCTTCGGTTACGCCTCCGTATTTAACAATCTTGGCCGCCTCTTGGTTAAGGCGACGGGCCATCTCGGCATCATCACTATTGATGGCGACGGTCAGTCCGACCTTTTGCATGATGGCCGCATTATAAGGGATCGCACCCTCTACTTCCATCTTATAGGCCCACCAATCCGAGAAGGTGGAGGCGAAAGAGCCGTGCTCCTTCATTTTGTCGGCCACTTTATACCCCTCTAATATGTGCGTAAACGTGTTGACCGTATAGCCCATTCGGTTGGCCACTTCCATAGCGGCGTTGATCTCGCTTTGTACATAAGAGTGACAGGTAATGAATCTTTTCTTCTCTAGTATCTCTACCAGTGCATCGAGTTCCAGATCGCGACGGGGCGCTACCGGCGCGGTCAAACCCTTTTTATTCTTGGCCGTTTCATAGGCTTTTTTATCATTTTCGTAAGCGACCCAAACGCGCTGATAATCTTTGGCACGAGTAAAGGCATCCACCAAGATCTGCTCTACCCCCATACGGGTATCGGGGTAGCGGTTATTACCCAGGGGAGAAGAAGAACGCTTTACATTCTCTCCCAGCGCAAATTTTATTTGCCCCGGCCAACCCTTGAATTTCAAATCTTCGTCGCCCGCACCCCAGCGCAATTTTATCAATTGGGTCTGTCCGCCAATGGTATTGGCAGAGCCATGCAAGATGTGAGAAGTGGTAACACCGCCGCTCAGCTGCCGGTAAATATTGATATCGTCGGGATTGAGATTATCGGCAATGCGCACTTCGGAAGTAACAGACTGACCGCCTTCGTTAATGGAAGCGGCGGCAATATGGGAGTGCTCGTCGATGATGCCGGGGGTAACGTGTTTGCCTGTTCCATCAATTACCCTGGCCTCAGGATCGGAAAGATTTTTTCCTACGGCTGCGATCTTACCGCCTTTAAGTAGCACATCGGTCTCTTTGAGAACACCTTCTTTTTCGTTGGTCCAAACAGTGGCATTCTTAATGAGCAGGGTTTCGGTCTTTGGCTGACTTCCTTCTTCCCATCCAAAGGGAACAAAGGGATAGATTACTTTACCGAGTTGAGGCATTTCTTTTTTCTTGGCCGAATCGGCTTGAGCAGGAGCATTCAATTTTACCAACGTGGCCGTCCATGTTAAGGGGTTGCCCAACGAATCGGTCCCGACTCCATTCCACTCCGTGCCATTTGAAATGCCGCTAAGTCGAGTGGCAGTTGCCGGCAACGGTTGCTCAGCAGCTCCTCCCATAAAACGTGCACCCGGTCCTCCTGCTCCAAAATTTCTGCGGGTACTATCAGCTCCGGCAGCGGGACGCTGGCGAACGGGCGCCGGTGCAAAACTGATCTTGACCTGCTTGCCATCAAAACTAAATTTTGACAGCGAGGTATCTTTTGCATAAACAGTGGCGCTGCTTACAGACTTCATCTCGAGCTGATAGGTCTCCTTTCCGGTCGCTGTATTGACCGTAAGCTGATAGAGCCCATTGGCGGCCGCAGCATCCTCGCGTATCGTGTATTTTATTCCTTGTATCCAATTCTGCAACAGCAAGGTCTTTTCGTTAAAGAGCGGTCCTGACATGACCAGAAAATTGGCCAGCTTCCCGACCTCCAGACTCCCGACCTTGTCGTCCATGCCCATCAGTTTGGCGGGGGTGCGGGTCAAGGCATCGAGTGCAGCCGCATCACTTAACCCGTATTCTCTGGCTTTTTGCAAATTGCGGGCAAAGCTGCTTACACTGCCAAGATCGGTCGTTGAAAGACAAAAAGGAATACCCGCCTTTTCGAACGCAGCCGGCTGCGTGGGTGCCAGTTCCCAATGCTTCATATCGTTGAGGGCCACAAAGCGAGCTTCGGCGGGATCTTCTACATCTTGTGGCAACGGAAAATTAAGGGGTAAGATAAATGCGGCATTAGTGGCCTTCATATCGGACACCCGTTGGTATTCGGTCTGTCCGGCCTTGATGATGTACTGTACCCCGAATTCATCGCCAATTCGATCGGCCCGCAACGCATTCCATTTATCTCCGGCCTCAAATATCTGCGGCAACGACTGTGTTTCGTTCCATGACTTCAACGTAAGATTAATGCCCTCTTCGGCGGGTTGTGTCTTATACCATTGGGCATCGAGAAAAGTTTGACGAAGCAATGCGATCGATCCCATCATGGAGCTGGGGTAACTCTGTTGTGAACTGCCCTTACTAAAAGAATAATGGGCAGATGCCTTGTCTTTGATGATCACCAGGTTCTCTTTCTCGTTGGCCAGTGTAACAGCAACACCGGTTCCTCTGGCGATACCATCTCGCACATGGGTAAGCACGGTACCAAACCCTAATTCACGCATGGGCTTTGCCTTGGCATCATCGGTGGCAAATTGCGTATGGGCCTGTACATCGCTTCGCAGGGCCTGGTTCCAACCATAGGGACCTTTTTGCGTTGACTCGAGCTGCGAAGGACGCAGAAAATCAAAACCACCGCCTCCGCCGCCACGCGTTGAGGTGGCAGCGGGAATACCATAATCGGTGTAGATGTCTATAAACGAAGGATAGATATATCGCCCCTTGCAATCGATCGCTACCGCTCCCGAGGGTACCGGCAATCCGGTACCGAGGGCCACAATGCGACCATCTTTGATAACTAGTGTTGCGTCGGTGATCGTAGTACCGGCATCTTTTACCAGGGTGGCGTGCGTAAATGCATAATGACCCAAGCGAGGGTCAGCCACTCCGGTTTCGGGAAAGGTGGCTTGTGCCATAAACACCGGGCCACTCCGCAAAAGCAGCGGGGCAAAAAGAAATCTGTTCAAGGCCATGATTGGATTTTTAGGAAAGTTAGCAGAAACGGGCAACAATGATAACTAATTAGTTTTATTTTTAGCCAACAAAGATCCACATGAAAAGAACCCTGCCTGCTGTTTACAAGCCTTCGCTGCTGGCAGGTCCTTCCATAGACCAAACAGGGGTAGAGGAGAGAACCGCTCGCTTTACCAAGCGCAGTATCAAGGCGGCCAGCAAGATGCAAGGGCTTCTACTAACGCTGCGTATGATAGACCTGACCACACTCGAGGGAAAGGACAGTGTCGGAAAAGTAGAACAGCTTTGCTTTAAAGCCCTGCATCTGCATGACGCTTTCGAAGGGTTGCCGACGGTAGCCGCCATTTGTGTATACCCTTCGCATGTACATACCGCTAAAAAAGCCTTGCAAGGCTCTTCGGTAAAAGTGGCCTCGGTAGCGACTGCGTTTCCCTCGGGGCAAAGCAGTCTTGACATTAAATTGGCCGACACAAGATTTGCCGTCGAAGAAGGGGCCGATGAAATTGACATGGTGATCAGTCGCGGAAAATTTCATGCGGGAGAATACGCCTATGTGTTCGATGAGATCGCTGCCGTTAAGGCGGCCTGTGGCGCGGCACGACTAAAAGTGATCTTAGAGACCGGAGAGTTAGGCTCGCTCGATGAAGTACGAAAAGCCAGCCAATTGGCGATTGCCGCCGGGGCAGATTTTATTAAAACCTCAACGGGTAAAATTCAGCCGGCCGCTACCCTGCCCGTAACGTTGGTCATGCTCGAAACCATACGAGATCATTACTACAAGACAGGCACCATGATCGGCATGAAACCAGCCGGTGGTATCTCTACTTCTAAACTTGCCTTGCATTATCTGGTCATGCTCAACGAAACACTGGGAGCGGACTGGATGGACCCCCACTGGTTTCGCTTTGGCGCCAGCAGCCTGGCTAATAATGTACTCATGCAAATCGCAAAAGAGAAAGAGGGCTGCTACCAGGCGGCCAATTATTTTAGTGTAGATTAATTAGTTCGCACAGACCTATCAACTATGGCAACAAAAAAAAGTAAATCGAGTATTCGTCCCTTGCGGCCAGGTTCCGGTTGGTCGTATGCACCGGCTCCTGAATCTGCTGCCATTGCGCGCATCAACGAGCAATACGAACTCTTTATTGACGGCAAATGGCAGACGCCTGCCGAAAGAAAATACTTCGATAGCATCAATCCGGCCAACGAAAAAAAATTATATCGTGCGGCACTCGCCACCGAAAAAGATGTAGACAAGGCCGTTACAGCCGCTCGTAAGGCCGCTGATAAATACTGGAAAAAAATGCCTCCGGCCGAGCGGGGCAAATATATTTTTAGAATAGCCAGGCTGATGCAAGAACAGGCCCGCGAGCTGAGCGTAATGGAAACACTCGATGGCGGTAAGCCTATACGAGAAAGCAGAGACTTTGATGTGCCCATGGCTTGTCATCACTTTTTTTATTACGCCGGCTGGGCCGATAAACTGGAATTTGCTTTTCCAAACAGAAATCCTAAACCACTTGGGGTAGCGGCGCAAATTACACCTTGGAATTTTCCACTGTTGATGGCTGCTTGGAAAATAGCCCCCGCACTTGCGACCGGCAACACCGTGGTGCTTAAGCCTGCCGAGACTACCTCGCTCACCACGCTCAAACTAGCTTCTATCATACAAGAGGCCGACCTGCCCCCTGGTGTAGTAAATATCATCACGGGTGCCGGAGCTACCGGAGCCGCCCTGGTTCGTCACTCCGGCATCAATAAGATCGCCTTTACAGGGTCGACTGCCGTTGGAAAATTGATACAACAAGAGACCGCCGCGAGTCATAAAAAACTGACCCTCGAACTTGGTGGCAAGGCCGCTAATATTATTTTTAGCGATGCCCCCATAGACCAGGCGGTAGAAGGAGTGGTCAATGGGATATTCTTTAACCAAGGCCATGTATGTTGTGCCGGATCTAGGTTGTATGTGCAAGAATCGATCGCCCCACTCTTTGTGCAAAAATTAAAAGACCGAATGGCCACCTTGTTGGTAGGCGATCCTATGGATAAGAACACCGATATCGGGGCTATCAACTCGGCGGAGCAATTGGAGAAGATCAACTACTACATACGCCTGGGGAAAAAAGAAGGTTCGCTCCATTACGAAAATGCAGCTGCCCTTCCTGCGAAAGGATATTTCTGCCGCCCCACTTTATTTACCAAGGTGGCACAGAGCAGCCGATTGGCACAAGAAGAGATCTTTGGACCTGTGTTGGCCATTCTCACTTTTAGAACAGAGGATGAGGTGATCGAGAAGGCTAATAATACACCCTACGGACTGAGTGCCGGCGTTTGGACCGATAAAGGGTCGCGCATTTTTAACATGAGCAAACGACTCAAGGCCGGTGTGGTATGGGCTAATTCTTATAATCTGTTCGATCCGACCTCTCCATTTGGAGGCTATAAAGAAAGTGGCTATGGCAGAGAGGGCGGGCTTCATGGTTTGTTACCCTATGTTTCTTTTTAATGTAGTGCTATGAAAAAATCAACAAACAGAATCTCCGTTTTAAAGACCTATAAGTTATATATCGGTGGGCAATTTCCCCGTACGGAATCGGGTAGATCCTTTGACGCACTTGATGCCAAGGGAAATAAGATCGCCAACCTTTGTCAGGCCTCCAGAAAAGATAGCCGTGAAGCTATCGTAGCCGCTAGAGGTGCCCTGGGTGGATGGAGCCAGCGTGCGGCCAATAACCGGGGCCAGATCTTGTATCGGATCGCCGAAATGCTGGAAGCCAGAAAAGATCAATTTGTGGACGAATTGCAATTACAGGGATCATCGCGCAGCGCAGCCCTGCTCGAAACAACTGGCGCCATTGACCGATTGATCTACTATGCGGGTTGGTGCGATAAATACCAGGCTCTTTTTAGCACGGTCAATCCGGTGGCCTCCAGCCATTATAATTTCTCGGTGTGCGAGCCCATGGGCGTGGTGGCTATTTTTGCCCCCACCAGCCCGCTATTGGGTCTTGTGAGCGTGCTCGCGCCTTGTCTGGCCGGAGGAAATACGGCAGTAGTACTGGCCGATGAAAAAAGATCACTATGCGCTATCAGCCTGGCCGAGGTGCTGAACAGTTCAGATGTACCCGGAGGGGTCGTTAATATTTTGACAGGAACAAAGACCGAGCTTTTACCCTGGATAGCCGAGCACCGCGATGTAAATGCGATCGTCCATACAGAAAGAGACGCCGCAACACAATCTGCGCTTAGGACCAAAGCAACCGGCAATCTTAAACGAGTTATTCATTGGCCTTTTACCGACTGGTCAGTCAACAAAGCGCAGTCTCCTTACCTGATTATGGATCTGCAAGAGATCAAGACTACCTGGCATCCTATTCAACAGATCGCCGGTTCGGGTGCCTCTTACTGATCTTAATCGATATGGGGTCAGTACCTTTGCAACATGCGCATCACTTTTTTATGGACGCTACTGCTTCTTGCATCGGTCGCACAACCGCTGTGGGCCCAAGACAGTCTGTTCATAAAATCGATGGATAACGGCCGAGTCAGCATACAAAAGGATCCTCGTATTGACTGGCTGATCAAAAAGCAAATTCAGGTCAACGAAGAAACCAGTCGCCAAGCACGCCGCCAAGACAAAGGATTCAGACTGCTGGTCATTAGTACGACCCTACGCGAAGAGGCCCTGGCCGCCAAAACAAAAGTCTACTCTTACTTTCCGGAACTCAAAGCCTATCTTTTTCACCAATCTCCTTATTACCGCGTCAAGGCCGGAAACTTCAAAGAACGCAAAGAGGCAGAGCAATACCAGCGAAGACTGGAGTTGCTTTTCCCTAAAGGCGTTTTTATCATCAACGATGTGATCGAGGTCAAACTTAAGGGATCGGGAGAAGAGGACGCGAATCTGCCTGATTGAATCCCCGCAATGCCGCATCCCTTACTTTTGTGATATGCAAAACCAATTTTTGCAATGGGCCCAACACCATGCCGATGAGTTGATCGGCTGGAGAAGACCCCTGCACGCCCACCCCGAACTGAGTTACCAAGAAACAGAAACGGCCGCCTTTGTGCAGGCAAAACTCAAGGAATACGGAATAGAAAGTCATCTGTTATCCACGACGGGTGTGGTAGCTTGTATCGAGGGGAAAAACCCATCTACAAAAGTGATCGCGCTCAGGGCCGATATGGATGCGCTGCCGATTCAAGAACAGAACGATCGTCCGTATCGCTCGGTGAGAGACGGCATTATGCATGCCTGCGGGCACGACGTTCATACCACCTGTCTTTTAGGAGCCGCGCGTTTATTGCAAGAAACGCGCGCTGATTGGGAGGGGACCATCAAACTCATCTTTCAACCCGGAGAAGAAAAAAATCCGGGTGGCGCTTCGCTGATGATAAGGGATGGCGTACTTAGCAACCCTACGCCGCAAGCTATTCTGGCCCTCCATGTAAGTACGACCTTAGAGACCGGGACCTTTTCTTTTCGAGCCGGCAAAGTAATGGCCAGTGCCGATGAACTATACATCACCATTAAGGGGAAAGGAGGCCATGCCGCTTCTCCGCACTTGGCCATCGATCCTATCTTGATCGGCGCCCACCTCATTACGGCCTTGCAGCAATTGATCAGCCGTTATAACGATCCGTTCAACCCCACGGTGCTTTCCATTACGTCCATCCAGGGAGGCAATACCACCAACGTAATACCCGACCAGGTAAAACTAATGGGAACTTTTCGTGCCATGAACGAGGCCTGGCGAACAAAAGCGCATCAATTGATCAGGCAAGTAACAGAGCAAGTAGTGTCCTCTTTGGGAGGCGAAGCCGAATTGCATATAGACATTGGTTACCCTTGTGTGCATAATGATGAAAAACTGCATCGGCTGGTGGTCCCCCTCGCTACGCAATTGGCCGGAGAAAAAAATATCAGCGAAACCGAAGTTCGCATGGGAGCCGAAGATTTTGGATACTATGCGCAGCGCATACCCGGTTGTTTTTTCAGACTGGGAATAGTTAACCCCTCGTTGGGTAACACGCATGGCGTACACACCTCGCGCTTTCAGGTCGACGAAGAGGCCATTGCCTTTGGAACGGCCATGATGGCTTGGCTGGGCGCACGTCTTTCGCCCTAAGCGTTACTCCGCTACCCACGGTGGCTGACGCTGGAGTGACACCCCTATTTTATCGTACCTTGCATGCCATTTGACACGCACCCGTATTGAAGTAACTCAACACCGAATTATGCAACACGACCTACGCAAACAACAGGCCCTGGAATATCATGCTAAAGGAAGGCCCGGTAAGATCGAAGTAGTTCCCACCAAAGAAGCAAAAACCCAACGAGATCTATCGCTGGCTTATTCGCCGGGAGTAGCCGAGCCCTGCCTGGAGATCGCCGCCAATAAAGAAAATGTATACAAGTACACCGCCAAAGGAAATCTGGTAGCCGTGATCAGCAATGGCACTGCCGTGCTGGGGTTGGGCGACATCGGCCCCGAGGCCGGAAAACCCGTGATGGAAGGAAAGGGGGTGCTCTTTAAGATCTTTGCCGATATCGATGTGTTCGATATTGAGATCAACGAAACCGATCCGGAGAAATTCGTAGCCATCGTCAAAGCACTGGAGCCCACCTTCGGAGGGATCAACCTGGAGGATATCAAGGCGCCTGAATGTTTTTATATCGAAAAAAGATTAAAAGAGGAGATGAGCATTCCGCTCATGCACGACGACCAGCATGGCACGGCCATCATTAGTGCCGCAGCCCTGCTCAATGCCTGCGAGTTGCAGAAAAAAAAGATGGAAAAACTTCGCTTTGTGGTTAGCGGGGCCGGGGCCGCTGCCGTTGCCTGTATGAAACTCTACGTGGCACTGGGCGCACGAAAAGAAAATTTTTGGGTCTACGACAGTAAAGGCCTCGTTCATGAGAGCCGTACCGACCTGGATGAATTGAAAAAAGAATTTGTGGCCAAAGGGAAGAACCTCACCCTGGCCGAAGCCATGAAAGACGCCGATGTATTCATCGGACGTAGTAAGGGAGGAATTCTATCGAAAGAGATGGTCAAGAGCATGGCCAAGAATCCGATCGTCTTCGCCATGGCCAATCCCGACCCGGAGATAAGCTGGGAAGATGCCACCGAGGCCAGAAAAGATATCATCATGGCAACCGGGAGAAGCGACTATCCTAACCAGGTGAACAACGTATTGGGCTTCCCCTACATTTTTAGAGGTGCTCTCGACGTAAGAGCCAGCCAAATTAATGAGGCCATGAAATTGGCTGCGGTAAAAGCCCTGGCCGAATTGACCAAAACGCCTGTTCCGGACATTGTCACCATGGCTTACAATGAGTCTACCATCAGTTTTGGCCCCAATTATATCATACCTAAACCACTTGATCCCCGTTTGCTGGCCACCGTGGCTCCTTCGGTCGCCAAAGCCGCTATGGAAAGTGGCGTGGCGCAATCGCCCATCAAAGATTGGGAGCTTTACACCAACGAACTCAATAAACGCTTGGGGCTCGACAACCAGGTCATGCGAGCCATTGGCAACAAGGCCCGACGAGATCCTAAGCGAATCGTGTTTGCCGAAGCAGATAATATAAAAGTGCTCAAAGCGGCGAAATTGGTCTTTGACGAAGTTATCGGCTTTCCAATCCTGTTGGGAAATTAGTCAAAGATCAAAGCGATCGCGAACGAGAACGGGGTTGACCTCGAAGGACTGCCCGTATTCGATCCGCGCAGCGATGCTCTCGAAGAAAAAAGAAATCAATACGGAGATCTTTTTTTAGCCAAGCGTAGCCGTAAAGGATTCAATGTACATGAATCCAGAAAGATCATGAAAGACCGTAATCATTTTGGAGCCATGATGGTGGAGTGCGGTGAGGCCGATGCCATGATTTCGGGGCTCACTAAAAACTATCCCGATACCATCCGGCCCGCCATTCAAGTGATCGGCATGGAAGATGGGGTTAGCAAGATCGCGGGCATGTACATGATGCTGACCAAAAAAGGGCCTTTGTTCCTGGCCGATACCACGGTTAATTTTAATCCTACTGCAGAGGAGCTCGCCGAAATTACCTTACTGGCCGCCAAGGAGGTCAGACAATTCAATATCACACCCCGCATTGCCATGCTCAGCTACTCCAATTTTGGCAGCAGTGATTCTCCTGAAGCCAGAATGGTAGCCCGGGCCCGGGCCATCGTAAAGGAAAAGAATCCCTCGTTGATCGTGGACGGCGAAATGCAAGCAAGCGTAGCTTTCAACAAAGAGCTGATGCAAGAGAATTATCCCTTCTGCGAACTAGCCGATAAAGATGTCAATGTGCTGATCTTTCCGAATCTTTCCGCTGGCAACATCGCCTATAATCTGATGAAGGAGTTAGATACGGCCGATGCGGTGGGTCCAATTTTATTGGGTCTTAAAA
>JBJTFT010000059.1:0-6338 GCA_046093525.1 Sphingomonadales bacterium
CTATCAATACTTATCAACAAATGTGAATAGAAAATAGCGTTGTCTTTTTACTATGGCGAAGAACGGGGAGGTAAGCCGAGATCCTTTTTAAACTAAGCGCCAGCTTTTAGATGGAGAGCACTTTGTCGCGCGCGATCAAACAGGCTCCGATCACGCCGGCTTTTTCTCCCAGTCGCGAGATACGAAGCTGGGTATCGCTGTTGACCAAGCTGAGCGAATACTTATTGATGGCGCTTTTTACGGGCAGACGCAGGTAGTCGCCTGTTTCAGAGAGGGTTCCTCCTATTATTAAAAGCTCGGGATTAAATACGTTGATCAGCATAGCGAGTCCCTTTCCGATCTTTTCGCCCAGATCGGCAAGCATTTCGATGCAGAGCATATCCTCTTGGTGTGCGGCTGCAATAATGTCAAGCAAGGTAATTTCGGCCGGGTCTTTCTTCTTTTTCATGGCCGAAGAGGTAAAACCCTGTTTGATCTTCTCGCTGAACTTTCGGAGCAGCGATTGACCAGAGGCCTCTGTTTCTAGGCATCCTTTCTTACCACAATGACAAAGAATTTCGTTTTCGAAGAAAGGGATATGTCCAAACTCACCGCTAAAACCCGACTTTCCGTAATAAAGTTTTCCATCTACCAGAATACCGAGTCCGATGCCGTAGTCCATGTTTATGAAAAGGACATGACGCGCGCCGGCCACTTCTCCGCTGCAGAACTCTCCATAGGCCATGGCCCTCGAATCATTCTCTAAAAAAGTCGGAATGCCAAACTCACGCTGGATGGTCTGGGCAAGTGGTTCTTCTTGAAAATGAAAATAGCTGTAGCTATACCCAGTGGTCTGGTTGATACGTCCCGAAAGGTTGATACCCATTCCCAGTATCTTGTTTTTAGGGATAGAAAGTTCATGCAGATACTGCCGGATCAGCTCGAGCAATTGATGAAAGGATTCTTGTGTATTCTCCAGGCGATAGGGGATCTTTTCTTTTAGGTTGATGAGATGCTTTCTGAAATCGAGTAGCCCTACATTGATGTAATATTTCTTTACATCGACCCCAATAAAGAAACAAGCGTCGGCCACCAAGCCATAGATGCTGGCTCTTCTGCCTCCGGTGGAATCGAATTTTCCATTATCACGAATAAGGCGGTCCTCGATCAGCTCGTTGACCAGGCTGGTGATCTTGGGGACACTCGTGTTGAGTTCCCGACTGAGCTCGGTAATGGTAAAGTCGCCATGCAGATCGAGATGACTAAGAATACTTCTTTTCAGAAACTTATTCTTGTAGGCAACTCCCGAAACATTCTCATTGCTGAACAATTCGAAGATGCGATGTTTGGGTGGCGGAGGAGTTTTTTTCATTACTATGTGAAAATCAGATACTAATATATACTAATCTCTGAAAAAAGTCGAATGGGGATAAACTAAATAAAAATTTTTAGTAAGGCGTATGATTTGCGTAATAATTTTTATGATATTTATCCCTGAACTGCAATCTTTTAAATAAAATCAGCCGGTTCAACGAATGCTAGCCCAACAAGCCCTGCCTAAGCAAGCCCCGTCTATTGGTCGTTATGCCGAGACGTATTTAACCGAATTAACGGACCATATTCTTCCTTTTTGGCTTCGACACAGTAAAGATGAAAAGCATGGTGGTTTCTTTACCTGTCTTGACCAGGCGGGTCAGGTATACGACACCGACAAGTTCATGTGGTTGCAAGGAAGGGAGGTCTGGACATTTAGTTATTTGTACAAACAGTTGGAGGCTCGTCCCGAGTGGTTATCGATGGCTTTACACGGGGCGGACTTTATGGAGAAGTTTGGACGGGATGCCGAGGGTAATTGGTATTTCTCCCTAACACAAGATGGCCGCCCACTGGTGCAGCCTTATAATATTTTCAGTGATTGTTTTGCTACCATGGCTTTTGCCGCATTAGACAGGGCCCAGCCCAATGAGCGGTACAAGAAGATTGCCACCGAGACATTTGAAAATATCTTGCGCAGAAGGCATAATTGGAAAGGCATTTATAGCAAAGCCTATCCGGGCACACGGCCCCTCAAGAATTTTAGTCTGCCCATGATCTTATGCAATCTGGCGCTCGAGTTGGAACATGTTATTGGTGCCCGTCGCGTAGAAGCATTGATTCCCGAGGTGATTCACGAAGTGATGGAGGTGTTTTATCAACCCGATACCGGACTGATTTTAGAGAATGTATACGAAGACGGTAGTTTCAGCGACAGCTTTGAAGGAAGATTGCTAAACCCGGGTCATGCCATTGAAGCCATGTGGTTCGTGATGGATCTGGGCGTACGTATCAACGACTCAACCCTTGTCCATAAGGCGAAGGACATCATGTTGCACATGCTTAAAAAAGGGTGGGATCAAGAGTACGGCGGTATCTTTTATTTTCTCGACGCCCATGGCCATCCACCACAGCAGTTGGAATGGGATCAAAAACTTTGGTGGGTGCATGTAGAGGCGTTGGTAGCGCTGGCTAAAGGGTACAAACTGACCGGTGATCCGGAGTGCGCTGCCTGGTTCGAGACACTCCACCAGTATACTTGGGATCATTTTAGAGATCCTGCCTATGGGGAGTGGTTTGGTTATTTAAACCGTCGTGGGGAAGTATTGCTCTCGTTAAAGGGTGGAAAATGGAAAGGGTGTTTTCATATTCCTCGCTCCCTCTATCAAATTTCTAAAACATTATCTTCTCTATAGATGTATATGATGCTTCGCTTAGCTATACGATTAATGTTGAGTTGCCTGCCTGCGATTTCATTCGCCAATGCAGGCATTTTAGCTGGCAAAAAGGTATTGACTACCGATGTGTTGGTAATTGGAGGCGGTACGTCGGGAGTGGCAGCCGGAATTCAGGCGGCCCGTTTGGGAGCGCGTACGATCATTGCAGAAGAAACGTCATGGCTGGGTGGAATGTTGAGTGCGGCAGGTGTATCCGCAACGGATGGAAATCATCTGTTGCCTTCGGGTATTTGGGGCGAATTCAGAAATAAGATCTACCAGCACTACGGGGGAGCGCAACGGGTGGCTACCGGCTGGGTCAGCAATACGCACTTTGAGCCCCATGTTGCAGACAGTATTTTTAAGGCGATGGCCGGAGCCGAAAATAATCTTCGGGTGATGTATGGAATGCGTTGTAGTGCCGTTACAAAAAACCGGGCGGCTATTAGTGGCGCTATTTTAATAGACTTGTCAACCGGAGATACGATCACCATTCGGGCCAAGCAGGTGATCGATGCTACCGAGTTGGGGGATGTAGTGGCCGCTGCCGGTATTCCGTTTTCGGTGGGCATGGAGGCAAGTTCGGTAACGGGAGAGAATGTACAAGTGCCTGCCTCTAACGACATCATTCAAGATCTTACCTATGTGGCCATCTTAAAAGATTATGGAAAGGATGCCGATTGTACGATTGCCAGACCAGCCGGATATGATCCGGGGGAGTTCGATGGTTGCTGCCTGGATTATTACAATGATAAGTCGCGAATTGCTCCCGGAGTGGATTGTGCCAAGATGATGACCTATGCTAAGTTGCCCGGACAAAAATACCTGATCAATTGGCCCGGACATGGAAATGATATTTATCTGAATCTGATCAATAGGGGCCCTGCGGAGCGGGAGCAGGAGTTACAGAAAGCTAAACAGCAGACCCTTCGCTTTATTTACTTTATTCAACACCAGTTGGGCTATAAACATCTCGGGTTGGCTGACGATGAATTTCCTACGGCCGATCGCTTGGCCTTGATTCCCTACCATCGTGAATCTAGAAGGGTAGAGGGGCTGGTACGTTTCAAGATCCAGCACATTAGTGATCCATTCAGCGATGCTCATCCCCTTTACCGAACGGGTATTGCTGTGGGCGATTATCCCATCGATCACCATCACCGAAAGAATCCCGAGGCTCCCCAGCACTTAGGATTTTATCCCATCCCTTCTTTTAATGTACCCTTAGGGGCATTGATCCCATCGGGTACAACTGGTTTGATCGTAGCCGAAAAATCCATTAGTGTCAGTAATGTGGTCAATGGCACCACACGCTTACAACCTTGTGTGTTATTGATCGGGCAAGCGGCCGGCACCTTAGCAGCGTTGGCCGTGCAACGAAAGGATTTGCAGGCGGCCCTGGTGCCCGTTCGCAGTGTGCAGCGGGCATTGCTCAATAGTGGGGCTTACCTGATGCCTTATGCCGATGTTAGTCCCAGTGACCCAACCTTTATGGCTATTCAACGCGTGGGGGCTACGGGGTTGTTACGAGGCAAAGGCCAGCCCAATGCCTGGGCCAACCGCACTTGGTTCTATCCGGACTCTACCTTGCTCGTTGAGCATTTTTTACAGCTGATCCCCCAAGAGATGTTAGCTACTCGCGAAAGAAAAGAAGCCGATGCAGTAGCCAACGCCTCTTTGACTATAGAACAATCTATTTATTGGATCTCACTACTCAGGCAGCAGGCCGCCCGCACGACCAAGAGCAACATGCCGCTATGGGAGTCTGCTAAATTACAGCAGATGGCCCAGGCTAATTGGCAACAATGGCGCCTTGCCGATTTTAATTTACAACGTGCTATCACCCGTCGTGAGCTGGCTGTTTTGCTCGACGCGTTATTCGATCCTTTCTCTACATACACTGTCAACCATCATGGCGTTATTCAACTTTAATTATATAAAAAACAAAACCCTGATTATGAAAAAAGCAACGATTCTGTGCTGGATGCTGACCCTGCTAATGGGATTGGCGCAGGCACAGCAAGCCAAAGTTGCCGGTAGAGTGACCGATGCGAACGGAAACCCGCTCGAAGGAGTTTCCGTGACCATCAAAGGAAAATCTACCGGAACCGTCACCAATTCTTCGGGTCTTTATTCGCTAAGCGCTGCCGCTGGCGAATCACTGGTATTTAGCAGTGTGGGCCTGGTGAGTCAAGAGCAAAAAGTAGCCGGCAGCTCGCTCAATGTTCAATTGCAAGCTGTCAATGCTACTCTTTCTGAGGTAGTGGCAGTAGGTTACGGACAGCAACGTAAGGCCACCCTTACCGGTTCGGTCGTTACACTCAAGCAAGAAGATCTAATGCGCAGACAGGTAGCTACGGCCAGTAATCTTTTGCAAGGTTTGGCCCCCGGTGTTACCGTGCAACAACAATCCGGAAAACCCGGGGCCGATGGGGCCTCTATTCGTATTCGCGGATTGGGTTCTATCTATGCAGGACAAAGTCCATTGATAATGGTGGATGGGGTGGTATCGGGTTTTGATGCCATCGATCCCAATGCCATTGAAAGCATCACTATTTTAAAAGATGCGGCCTCTACCGCTATTTACGGAGCCCGCGCTGCCAATGGTGTGATTCTTGTCAAGACCCGTCGTGCCAAAGGAAAAGGGGTGCAAGTGGCTTACAACGCATTTCTTTCAAAGCAAGAGGCTACTGCGATTCCGCAGCGAACTTCTGCAGTGGAGCATATGGAGCTTAGCAATGCGGCCGAGAGAAATCGTACCGGTAATCCTACTGCTTTCTTGTTTACACAAGCACTGATCGATAAGTACAAAACTACTCCCGCCAATAATTTGGATGTGATCGACACCGATTGGCTGGGACTGCTGCTGAGCAATAGCGGATTGATGCAAAATCATAACGTAACCATCAATTCAGCTGGCGATAACAGCAATATTTTTGCATCGGTTACTTATCTGAATCAACAAGGGTTGATTCCTAACAACAGTTTTCAGCGGTATGATATTCGTTTCAACCCCGATTTCAAGCTGAACGATAAATTGAGCATCAATGGGGTGATGAACATCAACAACAGCCGTACTACGGCTCCTTCTACCGGCTCACCCGAGTTTATTATTCGCCAGGCTATAGGACTTCCTGCCATTGGAGGCGGCGTGTATGGTCCCGGTATGTATGGTACTGCCGGACAAACCAATAATCGTAATCCATTGGCCATGGCCGAAGCGGCCGGAACCTCTGTATCTCGCGTCAATAGCATGTTGACCAAGGTTGGATTCGTGTATAAGCCGCTAAGTAATGTAGAGGTAGAAGGATACTGGGCGCGCGAACATTGGGTACCCAATGGAAAATCATTCGTAAAGAATGCCGACATCTATGTTCCAAATCTGACCACGCTCGGCTATGACCGCATTGCTCCCTGGCCTGGTTCTACCAGTTTGAGCGAGTCATACTCCACCAACCAACGTACTACGTATCTGGCTCAGGCAACCTGGACCAAGCGCTTCGGTGCTAATACGATCAAATTGTTGGGTGGTGCACAGACCGAAGAATTTACATACTCCGGAATATCTGGCTCACGTACTGGGTTTCTTAATCCCAATCAGCCTTATTT
>JBJTFT010000060.1:0-2848 GCA_046093525.1 Sphingomonadales bacterium
GCGGTAGATGGCTAGTGAACGATCCAGATCGATCTTATCAAAATTTTCGGCTTTGGGAACAGCAGTGGGTGCCAATGGATTATTTTCATACAATACTTTATAGAGTGTATCGATAAATGCGATCTGCGGATTGGCGCCCAGCATAGCGACCTGTGCTTTGTTGCGTGTAATCACAGAGCGGTAGAGTGCACTGTCTTTACGAGGCTCCAGCACCGCCAAATGCAACAACTGAAACATGGTCTCGAGATCTTTCTTGCTGCTGCTGCCCGAGAAACCGGCATTATATTGCGAGATAGTAGGATTCAAACTCACCGATTTTCCGGCCATGGCCTTGCGCATATCGGTAGGACTAAATTCTCCATACCCCATAGCGCCTACCATCATGGCTGCATTCTCGGCACTGAACTTGTCTTTTACATCGTAGTTGCTGAGTCCTCCGTAGCGCGTAGCTGATAATAAGATCTGATCGTCCTTAAAATCAGTAGGCTTTAGTGTTACGGTTACACCATTCGACAGCACCAGCTCGGTAGTACCTAGTGTTGCATTTTTCTTAGTGCTGGTTACTTTACCGGAGCGAGGAGCGCTGTTCAGCAAATTAGCAGCAATGGCCTTTTCTTCGTAGGGCTTTATGCTGGCATCGCTAGCACGAGAAGCAGTGACCATCGATAATAAAGCTTCTGTAGCGGGAAGCAACTGCTTTTCGTCTTTCTCAGGGCCTGTAACATAAGCGAATAAATGCTGGGCATTTCGATAGCTATCGGTAAGCGCATTTACCTCGGCTAACGTAATTCCGGGCAACAGCGATTTTACATACCCAAACTCTGCATCTATACCAGGCACACATTCCTCGTCGGTAAAATGACGAATATATTCATCGGCATAATTGGCCGACTCGGTCTTATCGCGATTATTCCAAAGACGCTCATAAAAAGAAAGTGTATTTTTTTTGGCACGCTCCAGCTCTGCGTCGGTAAAACCAAACCGCTTGACGCGCTCGATCTCTACAAGCGCAGCTAGGATGCCCTTGCTGACATCTTGCGTGCCAGTAGATCCGTTTATACTAAAAGACTCATGAAACTTTGCATAACTATTAAAACCCGCCCCAGCAAAGACAAAGGGTGGATCGGCTTTTTGGGTCAACTCTCTAAATCGATTATTGAGCACAGACACATAGATATTTCTGATCAGATCGCTGCGGTACTCGCCCACTGTGCGGCTGGGTGTAATGGTGCGCGCCGGATAATTGATGCTAAACTCATATCCTGTGGCTTCTTTATCGGTCACTACCATGGCCTTACTATTGGTGTAGGCCGGCACGGACGCATAGCTTCGCTCGCGAACTGTTGCAGGCATGGCAAGTCCGTTAAAATGTTTGTTGATATAGCGAAGTGCTTCTTCTTTAGAGATATCGCCCACCACCACAACGGCCATCAGATCGGGCCGGTACCAATCTTTATAAAAACGGCGAATGGCATCGGTAGAGAAATGCTGGATAATACTATCAACCCCGATCGGTAAGCGGCTCGCATACTTTGATCCTTTAAATAACTCTGGATATACTTTTTTGAACATGCGCTCATCGCCACTTTTACCCAAACGACTTTCCTCTAAAATAATGGCACGCTCACTATTGATATCTTCATCGAGGTAGGTAACCTGGTGGGCCCAATCTTCTAAGATCTGAAATCCTTTTTCGAGATTACTGGATTGATCGGTAGGAATAGGAAGTATATAGACCGTTTCATCAAAACTGGTGTAGGCGTTCAGGTCATTACCGAATTCAACGCCGATATTTTGTAAATACGAAACAATGTCGTTCTTCTTAAAATTGCGCGTGCCATTAAAGGCCATGTGCTCAGCCATATGGGCCAAACCCTGCTGGTCGTCGTCTTCCATAATAGAGCCCACTTTTACGACCAGTCGTAACTCAACCTTCTTTTCGGGCTTTTTATTTTCGCGAATAAAATAGGTAAGACCATTGCTTAGTTTTCCTTTGGTCACCTTGGCATCGAACGGAAGTAGCGCAGCGGGGTCGGGCTGGGCCAACAGGCGGATCACGAAGAAAAGGCCAATCAAAAAAAGGGTTTGTTTTTTCATAAAGGGGGTTATGGGGCGGTAAAGGTATTTTAAGTTAGTAGAGAGTCTTCCGGGGCTTTTCTAGCTGCACAAGGTTTAATTACGGAGAGGTGTTTTTGGTCAAAAAAATGTAAAATTGATATATGTCGAGAGTTAAAAATTCGTATTTAGTTGATATTAAGCGACTTATGAATTAAGGGATTCGATTTGACAGCCGACCCAAAATGCAGCAATTTTTCGACCAAATTTCTCTTTAGTTGTTAATAATTGCTGAATTTTGCAAGGCTGTAGTTCGTCAAGGTTGATGGCCTACACATATAACAAAATTAGCTCTGCTTTAATTAGTTCGTTTTCAATAATTAGTATTTTAATAAATTTTAAATTTTAATCAGCATGAGAAAACTGTTGCTACTCCTGATGTGCGTTTCCATCAGTGCTTCACAGATTTTCGCGCAAGGGAAAGTCGTGAAAGGAAAGGTAACTGACGAAAAAGATGGGTCTCCTCTAACAGGAGTTTCCGTTGTCGTAAAAGGTACCAATTTTGGTACTACTACCGATAAGGATGGTGCGTTTAGTTTAACATTACCTACTGGCGCCAAGACATTGGTACTATCTTCTGTTAATTTTACTTCTCAGGAAGTCTCCATTGGTAACCAATCAATTTTTTCTATCGCCCTTGTCTCCGAAGAGAAGACCATCTCTGAAGTAGTGGTGATAGGATACGGTACGCAACGCAAAAAAGACCTGACAGGATCAGTTGCACAGGTAAAAG
>JBJTFT010000061.1:0-4949 GCA_046093525.1 Sphingomonadales bacterium
GTTTTGTACGAAGCCTGGGTTGCTGATCGCTCTTGCATCACCTGCTTTGTCTGTGTTCGAAGAACAACTACAGCAGCAGGTAGAGAAAATGGTGCCGGTTCCATTGCTTCACAGCGGTATTGCCGATGCATTTACCCAACACCGACAGAACGCGCTCGACACAGGCGACGTAGCTGTGTTGGCTCAATCTAAAAAAGAGGCTGCTATTTTACAGGGACAACCCACGGTAGCTACTATCAAGGCTGCTCATTGGTTACAACAGCCTCATCTGCACCAAGAGGTATTTGGCCCTTATACGCTACTGATCTCTTGCGTGAACCTCGAAGAAATGATGGCTGTTGCCCGTGCCACAGAGGGGCAACTGACCACCACTATCCTGGCGACCGAAGAGGATCTTCAGCAATACCGATCACTTGTCGATTGTGTAAAAGAGAAGTGTGGTCGCTTGATTTTGAATGGCGTTCCCACAGGTGTCGAGGTGTGCAAGGCGATGCAACATGGCGGGCCATTTCCGGCAACGACCGATCCTCGTTTTGGAGCCGTAGGAGAAGATGCCCTCAAGCGTTTTGCCCGGCCATTGTGTTACCAGAACTGGCCGAATCAGTGGCTGCCTGCCGAATTGCAAGACGAAAATCCTTTACAGATTTACAGGACCGTCAACGGCGAGTTGACGCAATCGGCTGCGTTCGCTCGGTTTTAGAAAACCAAAAGGTCATCAACAGCGATAGTAAAAAATAGCCTGTGAGTAGCAAAGCGGTCGGTGAATAGAATTGACCGGCGCCAAACCAATCCTTTTGTAAATAGAGTATGGCCAGGGCCAACAAGACACGCACCGCTTCCCACCATGCCGCATGGGGATGCTGATCCATCAACTCGGTAAGAGAAAATACGCTTAAGAAGATCAAGGCTCCATACCAGTAGATATAGAAAGGGTCTTGCTCGTTTATGTAGGCGATATTGGCAAAAAGGTAGCTGATCATTAACAGTAAGACAAGTAACTGTATCCAGGTCCAGACCAAAAAGGAGCGCGAAGCCGGGCGATCGTATTTTTCAAAATCGTATACATCCTCGATCTTATAAACCGGATAGCGTTCGGCTACATCGGCGGGACGGTAACCCGTAGGTTTGAACCATAGTGTAAATTTCTCTTTCCAGTGGCTGGTTCGCCAGGCGTCGGTGATCAGCAACCAAAGGTGTTGAAAGTTGATCCGCACCGGGTTCCAGGTGCGGGCGGGTCTTGTGATGCCGTACACAGGAGGGATCTCTTTCTTCTCGGCAACGAACGTACCAAAAAGCTTGTCCCATACGATAAAGATCTGGGAGAGATTTTTATCCATGTATTCCGGGTTGATGGCATGGTGCACCCGGTGATGCGAAGGCGTGACCAATACATACTCCAGCCAACCCATCTTATCAATGTGGCGGGTATGGTACCAGAACTGCGCGAACAGGTGCAAAGGAGCTACGGTGGCAATGACCCCTTGCGGAATTCCCAGCAGGGCCGCCGGCAGCAATAGGACCGTAAACAGGTTAAAGAAGGCAGAGATACTCTGGCGAAGCGCGCAGGCCAGGTTGAATTCCTCGCTGCTATGATGAATAACATGCAGGTTCCAGAACAAATTGATCCGGTGACTCCATCGGTGAATCCAATAGCCGTTAAAGTCGAGAATTAAGAAGGTAATTACGATCACCAACCAGCTTTGTTCTATTTGAGTAACGGCAAAATGCCTAAGCATGAAAGGATAGATGCCTATGGCGATCGTCAGTTCCAATACCGATTTGGTAACATTGGTGATTCCGGAGCTCAGCGAAGAGATCATGTCGAGTTGTCGAACCGTATCGAATCCTTTTTTGTAACCGTACAACTTTTCGAAAAGTACGAGAGCTAAAAAAGCGGGCATGGCCACCAAAAGTATTTTGCCGTAGGTCTCCATGAGTGATTTATGCGACTAATGTACATTGATAATTCGATATATTTACAGACCTATACGACACTTGTCCATGAAGCATACTTTTTATTGCATCGATGCCCATACCTGTGGCAATCCCGTCCGGGTAATTAAAGAGGGAGGACCTGTGCTTCGAGGGCAAACGATGAGCGAGAGAAGACAGCATTTTTTACGCGAGTTCGATTGGATACGCCGCGGTCTTATGTTCGAACCTCGTGGTCACGATATGATGAGTGGCAGTATCATCTATCCACCTCTTGACGAAAATCACGATGCATCGGTGCTCTTTATAGAGACCAGCGGTTGCTTACCTATGTGTGGGCATGGCACCATTGGGACGGTTACTATCGCAATTGAAGAAGGGATCATTATACCAAAGCAGCCAGGTCAGTTACTGTTGGAAACACCTGCCGGGCTTATAGCGGTGCAGTACCAGAGCCGCCTGGTCGATGGAAAAACAAAAGTTGAGGCCGTTCGACTTACCAATGTGGCTTCGTTTCTTCACTCCAGCGATTTGGTGGCAGATTGCCCCGACCTGGGCAGTCTTGTCGTGGATGTGGCTTACGGCGGAAACTTTTATGCCATCATTGATGTGCAGTCCAATTTTAAGGGCCTTGAGCATTATAGGGCCGATCAGTTAGTGGCGTGGTCCAGGGCGCTTCGTGCCGAGATCAACCGCTTGTACTCGTTCGTTCATCCCGAGGATCCTACGATCAAAGGTTGCTCGCACGTCCTTTGGGCGGGTGCGGTTCTCGATGCGAACGCTACGGCGCGCAATGCTGTTTTCTATGGAGACAAGGCCATCGACCGATCACCCTGCGGAACGGGTACCAGTGCCCGTATGGCCCAGTGGTACGCAAAGGGCAACTTGAAAAGGGGAGAATCGTTCATTCATGAAAGTATCATTGGAAGTTGTTTTACCGGACGCATCGAAGAAGAAGTGATGTTGGGTACTTATCGGGCTATTCGCCCTTCGGTAGAAGGGTGGGCACGGGTATATGGGTATAATACAATTTGGATCGATCCGGATGATGATCCGTATGCCTATGGCTTTCAGGTTATTTAATGCTATATGAAAATAGTTGTCGTCGGAGGTGGTATCGTTGGCTTAAGTTCGGCCTTTTATTTGCAAGAGGCCGGTCATCAGGTCGTCGTGATCGATAAGGAAGATCTGCTGCAGGGTTGTTCTTATGGCAATGCAGGTTATATCTGCCCCAGTCATTTTATTCCGCTGGCTACCCCTGGTATCGTCAAGCAGGGATTACGCTGGATGTGGAATAGCGAGAGCCCATTTTATGTACAGCCACGCCTGGACCTCAATTTGATTCGCTGGGGCTGGCATTTTATGCGAAGCGCCACGTCCAAAAAAGTGGCGGAGGCCGCCATTCCGCTGCGCGATATTTCGCTACTCAGCCAGCAAGAATATGCTCGATGGGCCTCTATGCCGGGAATGAATTTTTCGTATCAGCACAAAGGATTACTCGAGATCTTCAAGACCGAAGAGAAGGCAGCGCATTGCCATCACACCTGGCAGCAAGCACTTTCTCTCGGGCTCAGCGACACCCGCCTGTTAAATCGGCAGGAACTACAAGCGATGGAGCCGCACACACGTATAGAGGCGCTGGGAGCACTCTATTTTGGATGCGATGCACATTGTTATCCCAACCAACTTATTCCCCAATTGATCGAGTTGTTGAAAAAGAGTGGCGTCGAATTTATTACCAACGCGCCGGTAACTAACTTCGAAACATCGCTTGATCGTGTTATAAAAGTAGTTTACGACAAGGGCAAGGTGACGGCCGATAAAGTCGTAGTGGCAACCGGTTCGTGGGGTCGTCAGACAGCAGCCCTGCTGGGGGTACGTATACCGCTAATGCCGGGCAGAGGCTATTCTGTTACGATAGCGCCACCGGCCGGTGCTCGGGTAAACTATCCCTCTATTCTAATCGAGGGCAGGGTAGCGATCACACCGCTTACCGCCGGTCTGATCCGGTTTGGAGGTACCATGGAAATTACGCCACAGGATACGCCGCCGCGCTACAACAGGGTCAAAGGGATTTTGCGTTCTGTGGAGGAGTTCTATCCTGATCTTTCCGTGCCCTTTCCGACTACCGACAAGATTTGGTATGGATACAGACCCTGCTCGGCCGACGGGCTTCCGTATATTGGTAAAATTCGATCCTATCGCAACGTAGTGGTAGCCACCGGGCACGCCATGTTAGGATTGAGTCTGGGAGCCGGCACCGGCAAATTGGTACAAGAGATCGTGGATGAGCGGCCGGCCTCTATGGATATTCGTCCTTTTGCCGTAGAGCGTTTCTGATCATCTTCTTACTTTTACAACTTATGGGCTATTCGGCACAGCGTATTCCGTATCGAGAAACCGGTTCATTCTCTCCACTGGTGATGAATTATCTCGATCATCATCCATCTCTGCAATCTTTTTTTTCGCACGAGGTGTCATTGCGTGGTATAAAAGACTGTATAGCATTACGTCAACAGATTCCTGTGGACCGCAACTCACTGGCCGATCGACTGACGAAGCAATACGCGGGAATGGAGATGACGGATAGCGTGCAAAAAAATCTGAATCTGCTTCGTCAGGATAATTGTTATACTGTTACCACGGCGCATCAAAACAATCTATTTAGCGGCCCTCTTTACTTTATCTACAAGATCGTCCATGCTATTGCGCTTGCCGAATATCTAAAGAGATCCATACCCGACTGCAACTTTGTGCCCGTTTTTTATTTGGGTACAGAAGATGCCGATCTGGCCGAGTTAGATCACGTACATATCGGAGCAGAAAAGATCCAGTGGAACACCCGCCAGACCGGTGCGGTGGGTCGTATGTCGATAGACCAAGAGATGGTGAAGCTCATCGACAGGATCGAGGGCCAACTCGGCGTTTTTCCGCATGGCGCCGAGTGGATTAGCCTGTTGCGGGCTTGTTATGTAGAAGGTCGCACGGTGGCAGAGGCAACATTTAGGTTGGTGCAC
>JBJTFT010000062.1:0-3485 GCA_046093525.1 Sphingomonadales bacterium
TAAACGCCGGCAGCCAAACGGTGTCCGAACTGGTCGGTGCCTTGCCAGCGGAATGTGGTGCTGTTATACCCGAGTCGAAGCGCGCCCAGTTGCGTAGCAGGCACCTCGCGTACCAGTTGACCGGCCGCCGTGTAGAGTTGCAACCTTATGTCTTGCGGCATCGTAGAGCCGTAGAGAGTAAATGCAAAAGAAGTGGAGACACTAAACGGATTAGGATAACTTCTTAGTTGCAGTTCTACCCGCGGTGTGGCCACCACAAAAGAGACTCGATAATCGAATGGTCCGGCACTGTTGCCACTCTTGTCTTTGGCGGCCACGACCAGCTCGTATAACCCGGGCGCCAGCAAAGGTCTGAATTGGGCCGTGGCCATGTTGTTGCCCCCGGTGGTAGCACCCATAAAGCGAAGCGTGTCTCCTGTTGCATAATAAATGCGTCGCAATTGTCCGGAGGGATAGCGAAGCCATACGGTCAGTGCCGAAGTATCATCCAATAACATCCACCTGGAATCATCGCGTAGCGATAACCTGATATCGGGATTGGGCAATACGGTATCGCGATTGGCGATTCGCTTTCCATCGAAACTAACATCGAGCAAAGGAGGCATACGGTCGGGCCGCACATAGAGCGAACGATAGGCCAGGTTATTGAAATTGAATTGTTCGGGTTGATCGAACGCAGGATTGACCTCGAGAAAAACAGTATTGCTTCCGGCAAGACCAGCCGTTCCGATGCGGGCACCGACACGTAACGTGTCGCCCGGAGGTAAAGGTCTGGTTCGAGGTACCGGAATTACCCGCGTCAGGTTCGATGCATCGGTAAGTGTAATGCGCAAGGCGATACTGTCGAAGGGCTGATCGCTAATGTTAGCAAATGCCACGCGGTGCTCATAGGGCTCTCCTTGGTCGACCGTATCTTTTACCAACAGGAACTGACCCGGGGCAAGGGCTCCTTCGGGTACGGGTTGGTGGGTGACTCTCCAATAAGAAAGTTGATAGGGCGTGTACTGCTGCATGTCTTGCGTGGTCAGCGACAATTGCAAATAGCGGTAACGCGCCGCATCGATCGTCGATAGCGATACATCGGATTGTTGCGGCCGAATGCCCGCTCGAAGCAAGGTGCTGCTACCATTTTGCTCTACCCCATACACATTCAGCAAAACAGAATCGCCTCCGGCAGCCTCGCCCGTTCCCTGCCATTGTAACTGCTGCCAGCTACGGGCCGGACCTAACAGCGGAGACTCCACCCTTCCGACGGTATCGGTAGTAACGATCTCGGTAGAAAAGAACAATTGATCGTAGATGCCGCTGCTGAACGAAAAGCGGGGCGCAAACTGTTGCGGTTGATTTTTTTTATAGACGAATGCAAAGACACGATTACGATTAAAGCTGTCGATAGCGGTAAAACCCTGGTCTTTGAGTCGATGATAAATGGAGTTGCCCGCACCCAGCCATTGCTGATCGTTTTTCCAATCGGGCGCATAGGCATTATCGGGATAATTGGTCTCCATGATGTTTCGCACCACCACATAGTAGCCCTCCGGTATACTATCTAGAAAAGCGACCACCTTTCTGCGTACGGCCGTGTCGTGCACATTGAATTGAAAATTAAATTCGGCCCCTACCGATTGTTGAGCAGGTTGCACACAAACCGGATCGCTGCCAAACCGCCCGGGGTTACCCGGCATGGCGTTTACCACAGGGCGCAGCGTTACCGGATGAAGCACATTAAAGACCAGTCGATTTCTGGCGCAGGCGTACATGACCACATCGAGGCCGTTAAGCCCCAGGTAAAAACCGGCCAGGGCCGTAGTAGCCGTAAAGAAGACCCCGTTACGAATATTCAGGTTATTACGGTTGCTGGTATAGCTCCAGCGTCGCGATACAGAATCGAGTCGCAGATCGGTAAAGCGAGAAGCCAAATGCTGATAAAGATGCGATTGATTGTACCCGGTCGAATGACCATTTTGAAAAAGAAAAGAGGCCTGGTTCCACGTAGCATTGCCCGAATTGACCACGGGGGCCACTCGCCAATAATAAACGGTATTGTTGCGATAAGAGACCGAGGGCGTAAAGCGAACCAACCCACCGGCCGAGGTAATGGTCTGACTAACGAACAAAGGAGAATTGAACAGTGTGGTGGTATCTAATTCAAAGCGATAGCTACGCGAAGCACTATACGGGTTAGCGGTAGAGGCCTGATAAACGATGCCAGGTGAACCAACGATGGCATAAGGGGCCGGAAGCACAGGCCGTAACTCTTCGTCGATAATATAAAAAGAGACCGAGGCACAATTATTGGTCTCGATCAATTCTGCATAGCGATCGTCAGCATCGATGCAGACGGTCAACGTATGCTGGCCTCTGTCGCGACTGGCAACAATCGGCAACTGATATACCAATGAATCGACCGCATATAACCCACGGATGGTGTCGCGTTGTACGAGCGCGGTAGTGCCATCGGGAAAGGTCCGTTGCAATTGCACGACTACCGGCCCTGCCACTGCTTTGGCGGCATTGCGCAACGCAACAGACAACGAGAACCTTCCATCGGCCACCGAGACCAACGAAGGATGGACCCGAAGTTGTTGCGGCTCTATAAAAAAATCAGGACGAGGAGCACTACCATAGAATCGAAGGGCCGGATCGCCATTGAGGGCGGTCTGTTCGCAGTGAATACGAGCCAGAAAATCACCTTGCCCCGTCTGCGCCAGGGTACGAACTACCGACTCGTTGATAAGATCGCCCACCGTGGCCCCATAGCGCGAACTACTCGCCGCCTTTAGCATCTCGTTATTTTGCATATCGAGATAACTGACCAACCCCAGGTTGGTAGAGGCGATGGTAGCGATACCGCCGCGTTGTTCGGCCAGCACGAACTTTTCGGAGATGGTCTCTTTTTCGACAAGCCGCGTAGTGTTGAAATTAAAAAGATTGCCCGCCCGGCAACCCAGCATGATGTAAAAAGGATACTTGCCCTGGTTATTGTACCCTTGGGGTTCGTCGAGATTATACTCTAACGTGTTAGCCGTGGAATGACCGAAATAGGTCATCATACCTATCCCCTCTTGAAAAAGGTCGTACATCCGGGTTGCGCTCAATTGGGCCACAGGCGCCGGACTCAGTTTGCTAAAATCATGTATCACCCCTCCATAGAAAGTATCTTTTAGCACCGATGCGAACCGGTTCATCGAAGAAGTGATGATACTACCCAGTACATCGTCGCCAACCCCTACGATATGCACGACGTTCTTGGTCCATTGGCGTTGCACGGCCGGTACGTTGTAGTTGGTGAGCACCGATTCGGTTTGTACCACCTTGGCCAGGTAAGCGGCGATCTCTTCTGCATTGATCACCGAGAGTCTTCCGATGCCGACCAAGGGCTGCACTGCCGACCCGGGCTCGGTGACCAACAAGATATCGGAGGCCGGCGAACCAAAGGTGGGCACAAAGGAAAGTCTTGCCAGATCGGGATTGGACTCTAACGA